>NZ_JAJQJP010000015.1:0-118741 GCF_021245825.1 Gordonia metallireducens
TACCAACACCTGACCACCCGCACCCACCACCAGCTGCAACCAAACCAGGCCTACGTAGCTATCGCCGCTGCCTTGCTACGCCAACTGCACGTGGTGATCACCACCGCCACTCCCTGGGACCCGACCCTGGCGGGACCAACCCAGACTGCGGAGGTGAGCGCCGCCTGAACCCAGACCTCGCCGACCGGGACAAGCTCGCCGCACCTAGGGCATAACCCGCGCTTGAGCCTGAGCAGTCCCACCCGGCGCGACCCGAGCTCGGATGAAGGCTGTTGGGTACCAACCCGTTTGACCGCTAGGTAGAGCCCGCGCCAGGCACGACCCCGGCCGACCAACCACCACCAGCACCCGCACCCGGACCGCCCAACCAGGCCGCCCGGCAACACCCACACGCCCACACCCCACCACAGGACCCATTGACACAAACCCTCATAGGCTGCTCAGGCAGCGGATAGGTCAGGACCCGGCGGCCTGCTGAGCGTCCTCGGCGAGGAGCTCGTGCGGCACCGGACAGCCTGCGGCGCTTGCCTTCTCGACCTTGGGTGCCGGACATCCCGGGCCGAAGGTGCCGAGTTCCTCCAGGCGGTAACCGTTGGGGTAGCTGCGGACCTGCTTGGTCTGGCGGCCGAACAGGGGCTCGGTGCGTGGCGGGAAGAACAGCCGGATCGCGAGGCCACGGGCCTTCAGACCGCCGCGCACCAGGATGCGCTCGACGAGGGTCGGCTTCGGGTATCTGAACGCGGTGAGGAGGCGATCGTCCATGAGCGCGAACGACATCCGGCGCACCACCGCGCGGGGGAGTAGCTTGTAGGGCATGAAGGTGCCCAGCAGGGCGAGCGTCGAGTCCGCGACGGCCAGGGCGTCGGGGCTGAAGGCGAAGTTGGCCGTCTCGTAGTCCTCGTAGAACTGCTTGAAACCCTCGTAGGTCTCCGGGATGTCCTTGATTCCCATGAGCTGCCCGACACGGCGGTAGTAGTTGGTGAGGCCGCGGATCTCGTGGTTGGTGAGCTTGCGCCACTCGTAGGCGTTCACCCACTCGACCGGGCACACCACGAAGGTCGAGAGCACGTAGAGGAAGTCGCTGTTCGGGATGTCGTACATGCCGTGCATCTGGTTGATGCGGCGGATGCCGGCGCGGCCCAGGGGGCTGTCGACGCCGTGCTCGATCGGGGCGTCGAGCAGGAGGACCGTATCGTCGTAGCGCTTCTGCGTCGACTCGGTGAACTGGCTCGTCTTGTACAGCAGATCGCCGATCGACGGCACCGCGTACGTACGGAACAGCGCGAAACTCAGTGCCTGAGTAATGCCCCAGGGGAACTCCTGGGTGGCGAGCGCCCGGGAGATGCCGGTGGGGTCGTTCTCGGCGTCCATGCGATCGATGTCGCCCCGCAGGTGATAGCGCTGCGCCACCCGGTTCTGGACGGCGTGCTTGGCGCGGGTGGCGAGAGTGGATGCAGTGGACATCTGCCATCTCCTGGTTCGACGGGGGTCTCGGTCTCGTGGTGGTGTGGCCGAGGACACACCACTTGGAACAGTACCGTGCCGATGTCTCATTGTGAACGCGCCGAAAGCGGCCCGTCTCCGAAGTGCATAACTACGGTTATGCCGCGCGTCGTCCGACTGTGCCCGCTAGTCGGACGTGTCCTTCCCGCTCATCGGGATCGGGGGGAACGGGAAGGACACGCCCTCGCGGGAGACGGGGTGACTCCGGGTTCGGCTGACCTGCAGGTCAGGTCTTGTATAGGCCCACTATCGGGCCGTCCCCACGACGGTCGCCGAGCCGGCGGCACCGGGCGCCTCGCCGGGCAGTCGCCGGATCATGGCGTCGTCGAGGGCACCCGGTGCGGGGTAGGCGCGGCGGCTGTGGGTGACGCCGAGCGTCACCATGTCGACGGCCAGACGCACCGACCAGGGACCGGGGTCGACGACCGGAACGGTGAGCCGGTCGCGCAGGACCGGGACCACCTGGTGCATCGTGGTGCTGGCGAGAACGATCGTGTCCGCACCGTCCTCGGCGACCGCGCGCTCGGCGAGGACGCACAGCGCGTCGATCACGTCGGGCTTGTCGGTGAGCAGACGCTCGACGTCCGGTGCGGCGTCGGACAGCGATCGCGTGGACGCCAGGGCCTGGGTCATTCCGTAGGTGACCGCGTTCTTCCGGCAGTTGTGGGCCCAGCGCTCGAAGGTGCTGATGATCGAGAACCTGCGGCCCAGCAGGCCCGCCACGTGCATCGCGACCTCACCGGGGCCCACCACGGGGATGTCGAGGCGGGACCGCAGCACGGCCAGACCCGAGTCCGAGGCGGTGTCGATGCATACCGCGTCGTAGCCCTCGTCCTGGGCGGACAGGCCGGCCTCGATGACGCCCCACTCGATGAGGAAGTTGTCGTAGGCGCTGTCGGCGAGCTTCCCGGAGGCACGCACCGGCACGTAGGTGACGGTGACGTTCTCGCCGAGCATCCCGGGTGACAGCTGGTCCGCACGCCGGCGGACGGCATCCGCCGGGAGCGGGAACGGCACGATCACCTTGATCGCGATGCCGTTCCCGCCGCGGCCTGAGGAGGTGGTCACCAGACGGCGCCTTCGGCGAATTCCTCGCCCTTGGTGCCGCTGGGTTCCGTTCCGCGGCGCAGCACGCCGTCGGTCTTGCGATTCACCCACGACGCGATCGCGACGTAGGCGACGAAGGCGATCGCCACCGAGATGAACCAGCTGTACAGGTACAGGTCGGCCATCGAGGGGATCAGCTTCAGGGCCAGCACTCCGGCCGTGGTCACGGCGAGCACGCCGATCGCGACCGGGTTGAAGCCGTTGATGTAGCGGTAGCGTCCGTGGACCTCGTACAGGGCGTCGACGTCGAGGCGTCCGCGGCGGATGACATAGTCGGCGACCATCACGCCGGTGGCCGGTCCGAGGAAGGTGCCCAGGTTGGCCAGCAGGTCGTAGAAGCTGGCCGAGTCGCGCATCCAGTACCAGGGGCAGTACAGGAAGGCGCCGACGATGGCGGTCACCGCTGCGGTCTTGAAGGTGAACACCTTGGGGAACAGGTTGACCAGGTCGTAGGCCGGGGACACCAGGTTGGCCGGGATGTTGACCGAGATTGTGGCGACGGTCAGCAGGATCGCACCGATGATCGTGACCCACGGGATGTTGATCGCGGTCAGGACGGCGCCCGGATCCCACAGTGCCTCACCATACTTGGCCTGCGTACCGGACACGACGATGGCGGACATGCCGTAGTAGATGACGGTGCCGAGGGGCAGGCCGATCAGGGTGCCGATGGTCTGCGACTTGTTCGACTTCGCGAAGCGGGCGACGTCGGGGTAGTTCAGGATCATCGTGATGAAGCCCGAGTTCATGAACGTCGCGACAGCCGGGATGAGGCCGTATGCCACGAAGGCCGGCACGGTGTCGTGGGTGGCGTTGTCGGTGTTGAACACCGGGCCGAGGCCGTTGCCCGCATCGATCGCCCAGCCGACCAGGACGGCCATGACGACCAGCACCAGCGGGCCGGCCCAGACCTCGAAGCGGCGGACGGTCTCCATGCCGTGGTTGATGACGACGAAGTTGATCGCCCAGAAGATCAGGATCGACAGCCACATGTTGAGGGTCAGACCCCAGAACTCCCCGTCCATGTCACGCCAGAAGCCGAAGACCTGGCTGAAGAGAGCGTTGAGAACCGAGGCGCCCAGGTAGTTCTGGATGCCGAACCAGAAGATCGCGGTGATGCCGCGCAGGATGGCCGGGATGTTGCTGCCCCAGACGCCGAATGCCGAACGGGCCCAGACCGGGAACGGGATCCCGAAGCGGCTGCCGATCCGGCCGGTGATGATCAGCAGACCGACCTGCATGAGGCAGGCGATGAACACCGAGACGAGGGCCTGCACCGCGGTGAGGCCGGTGCCCATCAGACTGCCGATGACGGCGAAGCCGAAGATGTTGTGCACCATGCCGAGCCACAGCGCCGTGTAGCTCCATGCACCCCAGGTGCGCTTTCCCTTCGGGACGGGCGCGAGGTCGTCGTTCTTGAGTTGGGTGGCGCTACCGGGCGGTGGGTTCAAGGCCTCCGGTGGGGAGTCGATGATGGCCATGGGGTCCTTTCGGGCAGAGGGAATCCGCGGAAAACAGGTGGATAGGGGTCGTACGGATTCCGTGGGATCAGGACACGATCGAGCGAACTGCGCTGTTCACGGGATCGAGGATGGGGATGCCGAGCTCGGCTTCGAGGTCCTCCGCCAGGGGCGCGAGGGCTGTGCAACCGAGCACGACGCTCTCGACCCCGTTGTCGAGAGTTGTGATGAGTTCGCGGATGCGGGAGGTGATCGCCGGCAGGTGATCGCGACCCCCGCGGGCGAGGGAGGCGGCGTCGATGCCGACCGAGGTGACCGAACGGCAGTGGTCGGTCAGGTCGTAGGCGTCGACGAGGTCGCGCATGATCTCCTCGGCGTCGACCGACGCCGCGACGATCGCGAAACCGCCATGGGTCAACGATGCGTATTCCAGTGCGTTGCGGGCAATCCCGACGACCGGGCGCGTGGTGTGGGCCTGGAGCTCGGGGACGCCGGGATCGCCGAAGCAGGCGATGACGATCGCGTCGAAGTCGTCGAGCCGGCCTGCCACCTCGTGATCGAGCATGGCCTCGATGGCGATCTCCTCGTCGGCGCGGGTGTTGATGCCCTCGGGGGATTCGGTCATCCGCAGGACTTCGATCTCTGCGTCGGGCAATGCATTTCGCGCTGACGAGGCGATCATCGCGGTCATCAGCTCGCTGGAATTGGGGTTGATGACGAGGACGCGTCGGGTCATGTTCAGGGTCGTTTCAGTAGGCGGAGGTCGAGTTGCGGGTCTTCTCGAGGTAGTTGTCACCGGAAGTGATCGGCGGGTACTTCGGACCCTCCGGTCCCACGGTGGTGGGGACGGCTTCGATCAGTGCGTCGACGTTGGGCTGGTGGAAGAACGGGATGGACAGGCGGCGGTTGCCCAGGTGGACCACCGGGGGATTGGCGACGCGATGCACCGTCGAGACCCAACGGTCGTTCGTCCAGCGAGCCATGAGATCGCCGATGTTGATGACGTAGGAGCCGGGGATGTCCGGCACGAAGCGCCACTCGCCGTCCTGCAGTACCTGCAGCCCGCTGGGACGTTCGTCGCGGTGGAGGATGGTGACGCTGCCGTAGTCGGTGTGCTGGCCGAGACGCACCTCGTTGGGCTTGGTCTGCTCGCTCACCGGCGGGTATCCGTTGGCGAACAGCACCGAGCAGTGGTTGTCGCAGTAGGCGCGGAAGTAGTTCTCCTCCACGCCGAGAGCCAGCGCGAAGCCGCGGAGCAGACGGTCGGCGAGGTCTTCCATCGCCGCGAAGTAGGTCTCCCAGGTCTCGCGCATCTCGTCGCCATCGTCGGGCCAGACGTTGGCGTGGTCGAACAGGCCGCTGCCGGCGTTGCGCGGCGAACCCATGGAGAAGTACTCGACGAAGTCCTTCTCACCCATGCCGGTGCTCGAGGCGCCGAGTGACCGGGCAAGCGGCGGCATGTAACCGCGGCTGATGTCGGGGTTCGACACCGCGGCGGTCTCTTTCACCTCGGCGGGCAGTGCGAAGAAGGTCTCCGACGCCTTGTGCATCTTCTCGATGAGGGTCTCGTCGACACCGTGGTTGGTGATGACCAGGAAGCCGACTCGCCGGTTGGCCTCGTCGATCTGCTCGGCCACCTTCATCCGGTCGTCGAGGTGGGGCGAGGACAGTCCCGAGATGTCGATGACCGGGATGTCGGCGAGTGTGAGGGTGTCTGCGGTGCTCACAGCGGTACTCCTTCGGTGGGCAGGGAGATGAGTGCTCCGGGCGAGGCCGGGTACGGCTCGGTCGCGGTCATGTCGGTGAAACGATCTGCCACCCAACCGATGTGGTACGGCGAGGCGAAGAGGGTGTCGACCTGCAGATGGCTGATGAGCCACGCGCCGTCGGTGAGTTCGAACTTCACGTCGTAGTCGAGGCCGACCCAGGCGGGCAGTGTGCCGTTGCGGATCGCGGTGGGCTCGAGGCACATCCACCGACCGCGGCCCGCGGTGGCGTCGGCGTCGACGTCGACGATGGCGTTGGCGATGTAGTGCAGGGTGAACGGCTGACGGGTGAAGACGGTCGAGAAGTGTGCCGCGATCGCCTCACGGCCCTCGGCGCGGCCGAAGGAGACGTTGCGGCCCACGCCCTCCCAGATCGCGTCGGGGGTGAAGTGGGCGACGATCTCGTCGACGTTCTTGTCGATGTCGCAGGAGCGCAGATACGACGACATGCGGTGATCGATGGCGGTGTTCGCTTCGATCCGCGCGAGCCGCAGCTCGAGGTCGGAACCGGTCATGATAAATGTCCTCGGGGGTTGTGGGAGAAGCGTGGTCAGGGAGTGGTGAGTCCGATGCCGGCGGTGGCGCGGGTCAGATATCGGCCGCGGCCTGCACGGTCGCCCTCGGCAGTGAGAACACCGTCGTGGGCGACCAGATCGCCGCGGGAGTAGACGGCGTCGATCCGTCCCGTGAGGTCCCAGCCCTCCCAGAGCGTGTAGTCGATGTTCTGGAGCTGGGTGTCGGCGCTGACCGAGGTGGTGCCCTCAGGGTCGAAGATGACGAGATCGGCGTCGGACCCCGGTGCGACGACGCCCTTCTTGGGGTAGAGCCCGAACTGGCGGGCCGGTTCTGCGGCGGTCACCGACACGAACTGGCTCGACGTGAGCCGACCCGACGCGACACCTTCCGACCAGGTCACGATCATGCGGTGCTCGACGCCCGGTCCGCCGTTGGGGATCTGACGGAAATCGTCTCGGCCCAACGACTTCTGACCGTCGAAGCAATAGGGGCAGTGGTCGGAGCTGACGATGCCGAGCACGCCGGTGTCCAATGCGGACCACAGTGCGTCGTGGTGATGCTTCTCCCGCAGCGGCGGGGTGAGAACCGCCTTCGCACCCTCGAAGCCCGGGGCGTCGTACAGCTCGGGACCGAGGGTGAGGTAATGCGTGCACGTCTCGGCGGTGATCGGCCAGTCCTCGCGACGGGCCTCGGCGACGAGCTGTGCGGACTCCTCGGTGGAGAGGTGGACCAGGTACAGCGGGGCGTCGGCCATGCGCGAGATGCGGATGGCGCGCGCGACCGCCTCGGCCTCGGTCTCCGGCGGGCGCGAGAGCAGATGTCCGCGCGGGCCGGTGACGCCCTGGTTCACGAGATCGCGGGCGAGGACGTCGATGACGTCGCCGTTCTCGGCGTGGACACACACCTGCATGCCGGCCGACCCCGCGGTCCGGAGCACCTCGAAAAGCTCACCGTCGTTGAGCATCAGCGAGCCGCGGTAGGCCATGAAGGTCTTCACACTCGTGACGCCGGAGCGTGCCAGATCGTCGAGCTGGGTGGGCAGGGTGTCGTCGAAGCGTGCGATCTGGGCGTGCAGGCCCCAGTCGATCACGGCCTTGTCGGCGGCATCGGCGGCGTGCGACTGCACCGAATCCCAGACGTCGAGACCGGGCAGCTGGGCGCTGTAGTCGATGATCGTCGTCGTTCCGCCGACGGCCGCGGCCCGGGTGCCGGTGTAGAAATCGTCGCAGGTGGCGGGGTCGAAGGACCGGGAGTCCATGTGGGTGTGCGCGTCGACACCGCCGGGTAGGACGAGTTTGCCGGTGCAGTCGACGATCTCGGCGTCGGCGACCTCGCCGAGCGGTCCGACCTCGGCGATGGTGTCGCCGACGATGAGCACGTCGGCATGGATGACCGACTGTTCGCCGACGACCCGGCCGCCGCGCAACAGGATTCGACGGCTCATGCGGAGACCTCCGCGCGGACGGCGCCGACGATCTCGGCGTATGCGACCGGGTCGGTGATGCCCTCGGTGCTGATCAACAGGACGTGATCGTCCGGGCCGACCAGTCCGGGCTGGGCGAGCAGGGCGGCAAGCCCGGCGGCGCCGCTCTCCCCGGATTCGATTCCGACACGGGCGAACAGGCGCATCGCGTCCCGGGCGTCGTCGTCGGTGACGGTGATCGCACTCTGGACACCGGCCTGCAGCACCGGCCAGGCGATCGGCGAGATCTCACCGCAGTTGAGGCCGGCCATGATCGAGTCGATCGTGCCGCTCGACTGCGTCGGTGCGCCGGCGGCGATGCTGGGTGCCAGGCAATCGGCGGAGGTCGGCTCGGAGGCGAGGATCCGGGCCCCGGTCGGTGCGAACGACCGCACCATCGAGGCCGCGAACGACCCGACGCCGACCTGCACGACCGCGACGGTGGGTGCCGGAACATCCTGCGCCGCCAGCTGTTCGAGGGTCTCGTGCGCGATTGTCGCGTAGCCTTCGACGACCCAGCGGGGGACCTCGTCGTAACCCGGCCAGGCGGTGTCGGCGATGACAGCATGCGTATCGGAGTCCATCGAGGCGGCCCGGCGCACGGTCGCGTCGTAGTCCCCGTCGTGCACGATGACCTGGGCGCCCTCGCTCTCGATGGCGTCGATGCGCGCCGCCACCATGTCGTGGGGCACCAGGATGATCGCCGACAGTCCGAGCAGCGCTGCCATCCGGGCGACGGCCCGGCCGTGGTTGCCGTCGGTGGCCGCAACCAGCGTCGTCAATCGCGACGGTGAGTCCTTCTGCGCCGCAACAGCTTCGCGGAGCGCATCGATCGTGCGCAGCCCGGTGCCGCCGAGGCGTCGGTCGACCTCGCGGGCGACCGCCCAGGAGGCGCCGAGGATCTTGAAGGCCGGCAGGCCGAGGCGGCTCGACTCGTCCTTGACCGACACCCGCGCGACGCCGAGCCTCTCGGCGATCTCGGGACGGTCGAGGAGCGGGGTCGCCTCGTAACCAGGCAGGCCGCGATGGAAGTCGCGGACCGCCGCGCCGTCGAGAGGTTCGACCGCAGCGGGGTTGTGGGCGTCGTTGGCGATCACCTGTGACGTGGCGGTCATGAGCGTGCTCCCGAAGAGAGGATGCTCTCGACGATCGCGGCGAAACCGGCGGCGGCACGGGCGAGATCGGCGACGGCGATGGACTCGTCGACGGTGTGCGCCTGATCTTCTTCGCCGGGGCCATAACCGATCGACGGGATGCCGAGAGTGCCGGCCGAACCCGATGCGTTGGTGCAGAACTTGTAGGTGCCCAGCTCGGACGGCAGACCCGCGGCGTCGAGTGCGGCCTGCGCCTCGGTCACCAGCGAGCTCTCCGGGTCGGTGAGCCACGCGAGGGCGAAGTTCGGGAACCGGACGTGGGTGCCGTTGTAGGTGGTGAAGTCGTCGTAGGCGATCTCCACGCTGCCGGTGGTGCCGTGCTTGGCGCAGATCTCGTCGACGATCTCGCGGATCGGTCCGAGCACGTTCTCCTCGGTCTCGCCGACGAGTAGGCGGCGGTCGAACGTGGCCTGGCAGAGGTCGGGCTGGACCGACAGGCCCGGGTAGGGACGGGAGATGATGTCGGTGAGGACGAGGATGCCGTCGCCGAGCTCGTCCTGGTGGGGGACCGGCACGTCGCGCAGGGCGACGATGACGTCGGCCATCACCTGCGCGGCGTTGATGCCCGCGGTCGGGTGGGCGGAGTGGCTGGACTTGCCGTGCACGCTCACCAGGACCTCACCGCGGCCGCGCTGGCCGTGGTTGAGTCGCAGGTTGGTGGACTCGGCGGTGATCACGAAGTCGGGCTTGACCCGCTCGCACACCTTGACCAGGGCGGGGCCCTCGGCGAGTTCCTCGGCGATGGTGCCCGAGAGCACCAGGGTGCCGACCTTGCCGTCCTTCAGGGCGGCCAGCCCGTACAGCGCGGAGGCCGTCGGGCCCTTCATGTCGGCGGTGCCGCGGCCGTAGAAGCGGCCGTCGTCGGCGATCTCGCCCCACGGATTGTGCTCCCACACGCTCTCGTCGGTGACCACGACGGTGTCCATGTGGCCGTCGATGAGGACCGTGGGGCCCTCACCCAGCCGGATGGTGCCGATGACGTTGCCCCATTCGTCGACCTCCACGGTGAATCCGAGCTTCTCCATCTCGGCGATCAACAGGGTCGCGGCGTCGGCCTCTTCCGAGGAGTAGCTGCGAGCGGCGATGTAGCGGGTGAGGAACTCGATCATCGATGCTTCGTCGATCGCGTACGCGGGGACCGTCATTGGTGCTCCGTTCATGGGGGTTCGTCCGGGGAATGTGGGATGTCGGTGGTCTTGACGTGGTTGTCGGTGCGGAACTGTTCTCTAGTGCGGTGTCGCGGCGGTGAGGACGTGACCGGTACGAGCACCCGTGTGTCGACCGTTACGCCAGGTGGGCACGCCGCCCACGAACACCGTGTCGACGCCCGGGCTCAGGTTGCACGGGTCGTCGTAGGTGGCGGTGTCGACGAACTCGTCGAGATCGAGCAGGACGAGATCGGCGCGCAGGCCCTCGGCGATGCGGCCCCGGTCGGTGAGACCGAGGAGGTCGGCGGGGCGACTGGTCATGCGGCGCACCGCATCCTGGACCGAGATCAGGTGATCGCGGTGGGCGTAGCGGCCCAGTACCCGTGCCGACGTCCCGTACAGGCGGGGGTGGGGTCGCGGGGCGAACACGGCGTCTGACCCGACCATGGCGAGGGGATGGCCGAAGATCGAGGTCACCACCTCCTCGGTGGCGTAGTGGTCGATCATCGCCGCGTCCAGATTGGTGTCGACGAGGATGTCGAAGACCGCGTCCTCGGGCGAACAGTGCTGTTCGTCGGCAATCTGGGCGACCGTCTTGCCGATCTCCTCGGCGCGATCTCCGGAGGCCTGCACGATCAGGACGTTGTCCGGTCCGACCGAGCCGAGGATGTTCTCCCATCCGTCGATGCCGTTGCGGATCTCGTCGGCCATCCGGCGACGTTCCACGGCGTCGGAGACACGTGCCAGCACGCCGCGGGACCCCTCGGCGAAGGCATGCGGCGGCAGCAGCGCGGACAACAGGGTGCTGCCCGCGCCGTAGGGGTACTGGTCGAAGGTCAGCGAGATCTTGTCGGCCGCATCGGTGCACAGGTTCATCAGCTGATCGAGCAGGTCGCGGTTGCCGATGAGCTTGAGGTGCGAGATGTGCAGGGGGGCACCGGTCTTCTCCGCAGCGGAGACGAACTCGCCGATCGAGTCGAGGATCTTGGAGGCCTCGTTGCGGATGTGCGGGACCACCGGGACGCCGTAGGACGCCGCGACCTCGGCGACCGCGACGAGCTCGTCGGATTCCGCGTAGAGGCCGGGTGCGTAGATGAGGCCGAACGACACGGCTCGAGCGCCGGCATCGAGACCTTCGGCGACGAGTTGCTGGATCTCGTCGAGCTCCTGCCGCGAGGGGCGTCGTGCCGCCGGACCCATGACCACCTCACGTACCGCTGAGTGCGGGACGCAGGTGACGATGTTGGTGGACGGTCGCGCGGCGTCGACCGACGCGAGGTAGGAGTCCAGGCCTGTCCAATCCCACGGGGCCGCACCGGGTTCCAAGCCGGCGAGGTAGGTGCGCCGGTCCTCGATGCCGTCCGCGCGGACCGGGGCGGGGCCCAGACCGTCGGGGCAGAGGAGTTCGGTGGTGAACCCGCTGGCGATCTTCGGGGCGAGCTCGGGGTCGGAGAAGAGCCGAATCGCGCTGTGCGCGTGGAGATCGATGAAACCTGGGACGAGCACGCGGCCGCGGCCGTCGACCACCTGGTCGAAGCCGCCGCGGGCCGCGGTGGTGTCCGGGTGCTGGTGGCCGCGCAGTCCGACGATCTTTCCGTCGGCGACATCGACGTCGAGTTGTTCCACACGCTCCTCGTCGATCACCAAAGCGCCTGAGATGGTGAATGATTCGGTGGTCTCGGTGTTCACCGGGCGCCTCCCCTCACTTGTATTACAACTGGGCACGGATGAAGAATTCACCGCCTGTATTACAAGTTGTGTTTCGCATTGTTAACAACGTGTATCCAGCTCTGCTCGACAGGATTTGGGACATGGTTCGTGTCACAATGGCGGCATGCCGCAGAGCCAAGCGCCCGTCACCGCGGCCGGCCGCAATTCCAAGGCGAGCTCCCGCCGCAGCCGCAATCTGGCCGGCGAGGTCCGTGCCGCCCTACTCGAGGACTTCATCTTGTCCGGGCTGGTCCAGCCGGGTGACTACCTGCCTTCCGAGGCCGACCTGTGTCGTCGCTACGACGTCTCACGCATCACCGTCCGTGCCGCACTCGCCGGACTGAACGAGGCCGGATACATCCGCTCCCAGCAGGGTCGCGGGAGTCTGGTCGTCGGTACGCCGGAGGTCTTGTCATCAGGACTGTCACAACTGGCGTCGGTCGAGACGTACGCCGCATCGCAGGGCAAGAAGGTCTCGACCAAGGACCTCGTCATCTCAGAGATCGGCCTCGACAAGGCGTCTGCGGCGGCGCTGGGACTACGACCGGGTACCCCTGCCGTCGAGATCCGCCGGGTGAAGCTGCTCGGCGGCAAGCGCATCGGCTGGATTCTCGACATCGTCCCCGTCGAGGTGGCTTCGCGCGAGCTGCTCGAGAAGCGTTTCGACGGTTCGGTGCTCGACGTGCTCGCCGGGCTCCCCGGAATGGGCAACATCTACAGCGACTGCACCCTGGTGGCACTCCCGCTGTCGGAGGAGATCGCCGGGAAGCTGGGCGTCGAATCCGGGTCACCGGCGATGCTGATGGACGAGGTCACCTACTCCGGTGCCGGTGAACCGATAAACCTCAGCAAGGCCTACATGCTGAACAAGCACTTCAACTTCGTCCTGCGGCGACGGTTGTCGCAGGTGTAAGTCGGGTCCGTCGTTCCCGCGGGACCAGTTCCTTCCCGCTTGCTGGCTGGCGCACGCGGGAAGGAAACGACACCGCGGCAGGTAAACGCTCCCGCGGGAGTTCGGACCCTCAGGCGAACGGCGGCCGCGGATCGACACGGCTGGAGATGCGGCCGACGGTCCGCCAGGCGCGCGCCACGAGGTCGGCGTCCTCGTCGGTGATCAGGTTGCCCATGACCCGGACGACCATCGACATCAGCTGCGGGGACCGGATGCCGGTGCGGCCGAGCGTCGGCACGGTCTGCGGCATCGTCAGGAGTCCGGCGAGGCGTCGGGCGGCGGAGAACGCGAGCCCGTAGTGGCCGACGAGGATGTCGCGCCAGCGGTCGGTGTAGTCGTCGGCGCCGAGAAGTTCGACCGCGAGCCGGGCGGTCTCCATCGCGTAGTCGATGCCCTCGCCGTTGAGCGGGTTGACGCAGGCGGCGGCGTCGCCGATGAGTACCCAGTTACGGCCGGCGACCCCGGTCACCGCACCGCCCATCGGCAGCAGCGCCGACGCGATGCGGACCGGCGGTCCGCCAAGTGCCCATTCGTCGTGAACCATTGCGGCGTAGTGCTCGAGGATCGGGCGAAGTGCCATGTGTGCCGGTCGTTTCGCGGTCGCGAGCGCGCCCACGCCGACGTTCACCAGTCCGCCACCTGCCCCGCCGTCGGCGCCGCCGAGCGGGAACACCCAGCCGTAACCGGGTAGGAGCTCACCGTCGGGGCCACGCAACTCCAGATGTGAACCCATCCAATGAGAGTCGGCGCGGGCCGAGGGCGCATAGGCGCGCGCCGCGACGCCGTAGGCGGTGTCCCGATGCCACTCGCGCCCAAGGGCTTTGCCGAGTCCCGAGCGAACCCCGTCGGCGACGATCAGGTCGCCGACGCGCACGGTGTGGGTGGTGCCGCCGGCAGCGAACGTCACCGCGCCGACCCGGTCGCCATCCATCGTCACGTCGATAGCCTTGGCGCCCTGCACCATTCGGACGCCCTTGCTCACCGCGTGCGCCCGGATCGCGTCGTCGAACTCGGTCCGTGCAACCGCGCTGCCGTAGGCGGGGAAGCGGCCCGACGGCCACCGGACCTGCTGCCGCGCGCCCCACCCGTTGAGGAGCAGGCCGTCGATGCGGGGCCGGTCGGCCACCAGCGAACCGAGGCCGAGCGCGTCGAGTTCGGCGATGGCGCGCGGGGTGAGGCCGTCGCCGCACGTCTTGTCGCGCGGGAACACCGCGGCGTCGACCAGGACGACGTCTCGACCGGCCGTCGCGGCATGTGCTGCCGCCGCCGACCCGCCCGGTCCCGCGCCGACCACCAAGACGTCGGCGTGATCGGGGAAGGAGACATCCCGGGGCGTCGAATTCTCAGGGCTCACCCGAACAGTATGTCCGTACCCCGGACCGGATAGGCTCGGCAGGCAGGCGGGATCACGAGGACACTCGGGCCTCCGCCGACACACATTAGCCGGATCAGACGAGATGGGGCGGCGTAGCTGTGAAGTCCACATTCGCCGGGTTGGACCTGGTATCGGATGAGTTCGCCGAAACGGTGCGCTCCTCCTTACAGAAGGTCGAGGACCTGCTGCTGGGTGAGCTCTCGTCCGGAGACGAGGTCATGACCGAGGCCGCGACCCACCTGGCCAAGGCCGGCGGCAAGCGGTTCCGGCCGATGTTCGCGATCCTCGCCTCGCAGTTCGGGCCGCGTCCCGACTCGGAGGACGTGATCACCTCGGCCACCGTCGTCGAGATGATCCACCTCGCGACGCTCTACCACGACGACGTCATGGACGAGGCCTCCATGCGGCGCGGCGCCCCGAGCGCCAACGCCCGCTGGACGAACTCCATCGCGATCCTCTCCGGTGACTTCCTGTTCGCCCGCGCCTCGCGGCTGGTGTCGACGCTGGGTCCCGAGGCGGTGCGCATCATCGCCGAGACCTTCGCCGAACTCGTCACCGGCCAGATGCGGGAGACCGTCGGCGTGAAGCCCGGCGCGGACCCCATCGAGCACTACCTGCAGGTGGTGTGGGAGAAGACTGGCTCGCTGATCGCGGCCGCCGCACGCTTCGGCGCGATGGCCTCCGGCGCGACCGCCGACGACATCGAACGACTCTCCAAGATCGGCGACATCGTCGGCGTCGCCTTCCAGGTGTCCGACGACATCATCGACATCAGCTCGGTGTCGGTCGACTCGGGCAAGACCCCGGGCACCGACCTGCGCGAGGGCGTCCACACCCTGCCCGTGCTCTACGCACTCACCGGCGACGACGCCACGTCGGAACGACTGCGTGAACTCCTCGTCGGTCCCGACGGCGGTTCACGGCCGCTCACCGACGACGCCGAGGTCGCCGAAGCCCTCAAGCTGCTCGAATCGTCGGCCGGAATGGCAGCTGCGCGAGCGAAGCTGCAGAGCTTCGCCGACGAGGCCCACGCGATGCTCGCCGAGCTGCCGGAGACCCCGGCGCACAAGGCGCTGTCGTCGCTGGTGGACTACACCATCGACCGCGTCGGGTAGCAGCCTCACCAGCCTGGCTTCGACACGGCTCCTCGCTGCGCTCGTCGCCTGCTCAACCAGCAGAGGTCACACGGGCTGCGCTCGTCGCCTGCTCAACCAGCAGAAATCGACACGGCTCCTCGCTGCGCTCGTCGCCTGCACAACCAGCAGAGGACTGTTCTGTCGGCCGAGTAGCGCCGACCGAGCGAAGCGAGGACGACGCGTATCGAGGTCAGCGCCCGTTGCGGGCCATCTCCTGAAGCCGCCGGATGCGTTCGGCGGTCGGCGGGTGGGTGGAGAACATCTTCGCCATGCGATCACCGGCGCGGAACGGGCTCTCGATCATCATGTGCGACTGCGCGGCGATGTCGGGCTGCGGCGGCAGCGGTGCGGCCTGGACGCCGCCGGAGATCTTCGCCAGGGCGGAGGCGAGTGCCAGGGGATCACCGGTCAGCTCGGCGCCCGACTGGTCGGCCTGGAATTCGCGTGACCGCGACACGGCCATCTTCACCAGCGTTGCCGAGATGGGTCCCAGGAATGCGATGAGGAGCATCGCGAGCGGATTGGGGCCGTTGCCGCGGCCGCCGAAGGCGCCCATGAACATCGCGAAGTTGGCCAGGCCGCTGATGACCGCGGCCATCGCGCCGGCGATGGAACTGATGAGGATGTCGCGGTTGTAGACGTGAGACAGCTCGTGACCCAGCACCGCACGCAGCTCCCGCTCGTCGAGCAGCTGCAGGATGCCCGTCGTGCAGCACACGGCGGCGTTCTTCGGGTTGCGGCCCGTCGCGAAGGCATTGGGGGACTCGGTGGGGGAGATGTAGAGGGCCGGCATCGGCTGGTGGGCGGCCGTGGCCAGTTCGCGCACGATCCGGTAGATGACGGGTGCCTGCAGTTCGGTGACGGGCTGGGCGTGCATCGCCTTCAGCGACATCTTGGCGCTGTTGAAGTACACGTAGGCGTTCATGCCCACGGCGACGATCACCGACCCCCAGAGGATCAGGGGACTCTGGAACAGCGCACCGATTCCGACGATGATCGCCGACATCACACCCAGCAGGGCTGCGGTCTTCAATCCGTTGAAATGCATCGGGGGTCCTCGTCTGTCGTGCGCCGAACCGGGGGATGAAGGCGCCTCGTTCAGTCAAACGACGCAATGTCCGTTTTGGTTTCCGACGGCCCGCGATGCGATCTTGCACACATCCATGGTCGTCGGGTGTCGTGCTCGATGGGGGTGAAGAGCTCTCATCCCCGCCCGGCTGGGATCGCGGGCGGGGATGAGAGTTGTGGAGGTCAGCGGTAGTTGACGAACTGCAGGGCGATTCCGAAGTCCTCGCCCTTGAGCAGGGAGATCACGGCCTGGAGGTCGTCGCGCTTCTTGCTCGAGACGCGCAGCTCGTCGCCCTGGATCTGCGCCTTGACGCCCTTCGGGCCCTCGTCGCGGATCTTCTTGGAGATCTTCTTCGCGTGCTCGGAGTCGATGCCCTGGACCAGCTTGCCGCTGATCTTGAAGGTCTTGCCGGACCCGACGACCTCACCGGCGTCAAATGCCTTCAGCGAGATGTCGCGGCGGATCAGCTTCTCCTTGAACACCTCGAGACCGGCCTGTGCGCGCTCCTCGGCGTCGGAGGTGATCACGATCGTCTCCTCGCCGGACCACTCGATACCGGTGTTTGTGCCGCGGAAGTCGTAGCGCTGCGACAGCTCCTTGGCAGCCTGGTTGAGGGCGTTGTCGACCTCCTGGCGGTCGACCTTGCTCACCACGTCGAACGATGAATCAGCCATGTCCGACAGGTTATGTCATCGCCTCAGGTGGACCGGGGTGTGGCGGGGTTTCGACGTGGCTCAACCGACGAAGGGCGTGGCTCAACCGACGAAGGGCGTGGCTCAACCGACGAAGGGCGTGGCTCAACCGACGGAAGGGCGTGGCGCAACCGATGGCGGTGCGACGGGGCCGGCCGGGAGCCGCCAAAACTGCCCCGCTGACCAGCCGGTTTGCATGCGGACGTATGGTTCGTTGTATTCTTCACCGCGTTGTTCGAACGACCGTCACGGCGGCCGTGGGAGCAGCACGGCAGGTTGCCCGAGCGGCCAAAGGGAGCGGATTGTAAATCCGTCGCGCAAGCTACATAGGTTCGAATCCTATACCTGCCACGAACGTGGTGAACGTTCATGAAAACTGCCTGACAGCGGGTCTCTGACCTGCGATTTGTCTAGCACGGACATGAGTGTGTAACCTCGTTAAGGCTCTCGAGCAGAAATGCCCGGGGCACGCCCCCTTAGCTCAGTCGGCAGAGCGTTTCCATGGTAAGGAAAAGGTCGACGGTTCGATTCCGTCAGGGGGCTCGCTGGACGACAAGTCCGCGGGGCGGTGTAGCTCAGCTGGTTAGAGCGCACGACTCATAATCGTGAGGTCGAGGGATCGAGTCCCTCCACCGCTACACATCGGGTCCGACCGGAACCGAGCGCAAGGGTCGCAAGCCCTGAGGGAACTGCCGAACCCGACCACGTACCACTCGAAAGAAGGCAATCAAGTGGCCTCCTCAACAGATGTTCGCCCCAAGATCACCTTGGCATGCGAGGTGTGCAAGCACCGTAACTACATCACCAAGAAGAACCGCCGCAACGATCCCGATCGCCTCGAGATCAAGAAGTTCTGCCCGAACTGCGGCAAGCATCAGGCGCACAAGGAATCGCGCTAGACGACGTCAGTCGGCGATTCCGGTACAAGAACCAGCACACGGGCTGCCTCTGAGAAGAGGCAGCTCGTTTTGCTTGTACCGGGCCAGGGGGTCGCCCGGCGCAGGATGTTCCGCACAACTCAATAAATCCAATCGAGACAACACGCGCAGCGCGGCGCGGGTGGGTCGTCGACTTTCGGCCCACGTAGTCCGGTCCGGGCCCCTCCCGGTCGGTCATGCGAAGGGAGCAGTAGTCAGATGTCAGACGCGAGTGGAACAGACCTCCGGGAGCGGATCGCCGAGTCGAAGAACGGCGGCGCCAAGCTCACCCCCGAGGAGATCGCCGCGCACACACAGTCGCTGGTCGGCTTCCACTACACCGTCGACGACTACTACGAGATCGGTCGCGAAGAGGTCCGCAAGCACGCGATGGCCGTGCAGGACGCGCACCCCACCCACTGGAGTGAGAAGGGCGCCCGCGAGTACGGCCACGAGACGCTGATCGCCGCACCCACCTACGTCTCCGTCCTCGGCATCATCGCCCAGCGCAAACTCTTCGAAGACGTGATCACCGGCTACGACATGTGGCAGATCATGCAGACCGACCAGCGTCTCGTCTACCACCAGCCGATGAAGGTCGGCGACCGCCTGATCTGCGACGTCTCCCTCGAGTCGTTCCGCCACGTCAGCAGCCCCGAGATGATCGACCTCATGGTCACCAAGAACGTCATCTGGAACCAGCACGACGAGCCGGTCATGACCACCTGGACCTCGCTGGCCGCACGCCCCGGTATGGACGTCGACCCCGAGCTCGAGGCCTCTCTCGATCACGTGATGATCAAGATCGACGCCATCGGCGATCCCGGGCACACCGTCGAGGCCAAGGCCGGTCGCTACGACCTGCCCGATCCGACCCAGAGTCCCGGTGCGTACGCCGCGGTGAACTTCGACACCCTGTCCGTAGGGCAGGAACTGTCGCCGAAGCGGTATTTCCTCACGCGCGGCAATCTGTCGAACTATGCCGGCGTCGCCGGCGACCCGAACCCGATCCACTTCTCCGACCACGTGATCAACGCGGCCGGGATGGACAACGTGGTCGCCCACGGCATGCAGACGATGGGCCTCGGCGCGAGCTTCGTGTCGGAGTTCATCGGCGACCCGGCCGCTTTCTGCGAGTACAGCGTCCGCTTCACCAGCCCCGTGTACGTCCCGGCCGACGACAGCGCCGCCGTCGACTTCACCGGCAAGGTCAAGTCGCTCGACCCGGAGACCCGCCGCGGCACCATCGCGATCACCGCGAAGCAGGGCGACCGCCGGATCTTCGGCCGCGCCACCGTGGTCGTCCAGTTCAACTGACGCACCGAACAGACAACGACGGCGACGACCATTGTGGTCGTCGCCGTCGTCGTTCCACCTGTTCCCTCATCGCAGGGGAGTGATCCCCTGCGCACCCCTCGGGAACGTGGCCAGGGTGACCTCGTCGATGTTGAGGTGCTGCGCCAGCAGCTTCGGCGGTACGTGGCTCAGCCACTGGGCCAGTGACACCTCCTCGTACTTGTCGGCGCGGAACACCTCGAGGAACTGCAGCACCTCGTCCCCGGTGTTCTCGACGTAGTGGCCGTAGTTGCGTCGGACGACCCCGACGTCGCCGGCCCGGAAGTCGGTGGTGTTGGCGTGCGGGCCGGTGTTGAACACCGTCATCCGGCCCTGGCCCCGCAGGTAGTACTGCCACTCGTCGGCATTCGGATGCCAGTGCAGTTCGCGCATGGACCCTGGTTCGATGCTCACCAGTGCGGCCGCGACCGTGTTCGACACCGGGAAGTTGGTGCTGTCGGCGATCTGGATGCTGCCGCCGCTGTTCTCGACGACCGGCTTGGTCCGCGACAACCGGAAGATGACCGGTTCGCTCGCGCCCCACTCGACTCCGGCGGCGTCCTGGTCGGCCGCGAGATCGCCGGGTTCGTCGCCGGGGAAGATCCACAGGTTGTGCAGCGGGATGTCGTCGAAGACTTCTTGCGCGACACCGAAGTTCTTGGCCAGCACCTCCGGTGGGGTGTGTGCGAACCAGTCGGTGAGCAGCAGCGTGTTGCTCTCCGACTGCTCGCCGTCGTCGAAGGCCAGGACGAACTCGCCGCCGTCGGGCCCGAGGCCCTGCAGTGAATGAGGCGTGCCGGCCGGGAAGTACCAGAGATCGCCTTCCTCGACGTCCTCGACGCTGGGCTTGCCGGACCTGCCGAGGGTCGTGACACGGACCTTGCCGCGGGTCATGACCGCCCACTCGGAGGTCTGGTGCCAGTGCAGTTCGCGGATGCCGCCCGGCTCGAGATACATGTTGACCCCGGCGATCTCGTCGGAGATCGCGAAGTCCTGCTGTGTGAGTTCGCGAGCCCAGCCGCCGGCCTGGATGCGTCGCGACGAGATGTTGAACGACGACCAGAAGAAGGGCTGCGTGCTGACATCCGTCGCGGGCGGGTCCATCTGGTCGGCGAACTGGCTGTCGATCGCCGGATTCCGGGGACCGCGCATCTCGGTGCTGCGCGGGTGGTCGACGGTGTTGATGCTGCCCTCCGGTGGCAGGTCCGGATTGCCGACGGTGGGGGTCTCGTGGCCGATGGTCGCGGTGGTGTTGTTCGGCGAGTTCATTGATCTGCTCCCGGGGTGGATACGGCGGGCTCAGCCGGCGATGAACTTGAGGATGTCGGAGTCGAGCTCGTGCTGGTAGTCGCCATAGATGCCATGCGGCGCACCGGGGTACACCTTCAGGGTGCCCTCGGCGACCAGCTTGATCGCCTTTTCTGCAGCGGCCGCGATCGGCACGATCTGATCGTCGTCGCCCTGGGCGATGAAGATCGGCACGTCCAGCGCCTTCAGGTCCTCGGTCTGATCGGTCTCGGAGAACGCCTTGACGCAGTCGTAGACGGCGGAGAGGTTGGCCATCATGCCCTGCCGCCAGAAGTCGTCCTTGGCACCCTGGGACACGTGGGCGCCCTCGCGGTTCGCGCCGTAGAACGGCTCGGCGAGTTCCTTCCAGAACTGGGACCGGTCGGCCAGCACGCCGGCGCGGATCTCGTCGAAGGCCTCGATGGGAGTTCCCTCCGGGTTGTCCGGGGTCTGGAGCATCAGCGGCGGGATGGCGCCTGCGGTGATGACCTTGACGACGCGACCCCTGCCGTACTTCGCCGCGTACCGCACCACTTCGCCTCCGCCGGTGGAGTGGCCGACCACCACGAGGTCACGGAGATCGAGCGCCTCGACGAGTTCGGAGAGGTCGCGGGCGTAGGTGTCGATGTCGTGACCGACAGCGGTCTTCGACGACCGGCCGTGTCCGCGACGGTCGTGGGCGATCGCCCGGTACCCCGCGTCGCTGAGCAGCTTGAGCTCGACCTGCCAGGCGTCGGACGACAGCGGCCAGCCATGGCTGAGCAGCACGGGCTGCCCGCTGCCCTGCTCCGTGTAGTAGATCTCGGTTCCGTCGGCGGTGGTGATGTACGGCATCGGATTCCTCCTGGGTGAGTGCTTGTTTCGGTGATCTCAAGACTCGTCCGATGCGACGCCGATGTCGTCGATGCTGGCGGCCAACCCGGCCGGAGGCTGGCGGGAGGCCCCTCTACCGGCTAGCCGGTAGTCGAGGTCTCGGTGAGCGGGATGCGCGCCCGCACCGTGGTGCCCTCACCCGGCGGGCTGTCGATGACGAGTTCGCCCTCGACCGCCTCCACCCGGTCGCGGAGACCGAGGAGCCCGGAACCCTGGTCGGGTAGGGCGCCGCCGATGCCGTCGTCGGTCACCGACAGAGTCAGGGTGTCCTCGTCGACGTGTGCCGAGATGACCACCTCGGATGCCTCGGCATACTTCGCGGTGTTCGTGAGTGATTCGGCCACAACGTAATACGCGGTCACCTCGACCGTCTTCGGCATCCGTCCGAGGTCGGTTGCCTGCAGTGCCACCGGCACCGACGACCTTCTGGCCAAGGTTTTCAACGCCGGCCCGAGTCCGCCGCGGGAGAGGATCGCGGGATGGATTCCCCGGGACAACTCCTGGAGGTCTCGATGGATGTGTGCGAGGGAGTCGACGACGGTGTCGAGCCGATCCCGTACCTCGGTCTGGTCGTCGGGAACCGCGGCCTGCAGGGCGCGGATGTCGAGTCCGAGAGACACGATGCGTTGCTGCGCACCGTCGTGTAGGTCGCGCTCGATGGTGCGTCGGGCCTGATCGGCGGCGGCGATGACGCGGGCGCGCGAACGGGTCAGCGCAGCCCGCGCCTCGCTGTTGTAGATCGCCGTCGCCACCAGATCGGCGAAATCGCCGAGCCGCAAACGCAACTCCGACGGCACGGATCGGTGGGCGGTGCCGATGATGACTGCGCCCCACGGACGTTCGTCGACGGTGATCGGCGCGCCCACCCCGGTACGGAGACCGCGGGGTTCGAGACGGTCGGCGATGGGGCCGTCGGCTGACGAGTAGTCGAGGACCGACATCTCGCCGGTATCGGCGACGAGGGTGGAGACGTTGGTGCCGCCGAGGGGCAGTCGTTCTCCGACGGCAAGGGTCAGATCTGACGAATCATCGCGCGTGGCAAGGACTTCGCACTGTGTGTCATCGACGAATCGAATGACCGTGACGTGTTCGACGCCCAGCTCGTCGGCGAGCTCGGCGGCGACGATCCCGCAGACCTCACCGGGTTCGGCGCGTGAGGCGACCGCGGTGGCGACCCGCCGCAGGGCCACCTGCTGGCGGGCGAGCGTGATTGTCCGGTCGTTGAGTGCCTGGCGGTCGAGAGCGGCGGCGAGGAGTGCTTCGAGGCTGGGCACCATGCGCGTGACGCGACGCCGGTCGGCGGGGTCGAGGTCGGCCGGCACCAGCAGGGCACCGACCGAGCGTCCGCGGTCGAGCAGAGCGATGCGCTGCTGCCCCGGACCCGGTGTGGTGTCGGGGTCGTCGAGAACAGCTCCCGGTGCCGGCAGGTCGAGCACCTGGGTCAGGCGAGCACTCGCCGCGGTCAACGCCTCCGGCAGATCCACGGCGCGCAGCACGGTCCGGGCGAGATCGGCGGACAGATTCGCCTCGCGGCGACGCTGATCGGACTCGAGCGCGTGCAGGCGCGCCTGCCCGACGAGGGCGTTGGCGAGCAGCGCGAGGACCAGGAAGACGACGACCGCGGGGGCGGCACTGTCGGTGCTCTGGCTGGCGTGGAACCACGCATAGGCCGCGGCACTGGCCACCGAGGTGCCCACCGCGAGGGGAAAGCCCCAACGGGCGGACACCACCAGCACGCCGAACAGGAAGACGGCGCCGAAGGCGTTCTGCGGGAAGATCTCTCTGAGGACCTGCACCACGACGACCTCGACGGCGATCAGCACGAGCGCGGTCGCCACGCCCCACTGCCAGGGCGGCGACGTCGGCCGGAGCACCACCGCGACGACCCGGTCCCTCAGCGGACCGCGGTCGTTCTTCCAGCTAGCGGGAATGCCTCGCCCTGCTGCTTCTGACACGCTAGTCAGTATGGAACCCACCCGCCTGCGCTGCCTGATAGTCGACGACAGTGCCGACTTCCGGGCCTCGCTGCGCGGAACGCTCGAAGCCGGCGGGATCACGGTGGTCGGGTCGGCCTCGACGCTCGACGACGCGGTCCGCGAATCGCGATCGACGCGACCCGACGTCGCGCTCGTCGACATCGATCTGGGGGAGGAGAACGGCTTCGCCGTCGTCGAGGCCCTCCACGATTCGGGTCTCGATCCGGCGCCCGCGGTGGTGCTGGTGTCGACCCACGACGAGGAGGAGTTCGCCGACCTCATCGACCTCAGCGCTGCTGTCGGCTTCGTGCCGAAGTTCGGTTTGTCCGCGGACCGGGTGCGCAAGGTGTTGGCCGCAACTGCTCCCTGAACGGTCAGTCAGGTCGTGGCGTCGAGGAACAGGATCACCGCGCGGACCCGGCGGTGATCGTCGGCGGTCTCGGCGAGGTCGAGTTTGGTCAGGATCGATCGGACGTGTTTCTCAACCGTGCCCTCGGTGATCCACAGCCGGCGCCCGATGCCCGCGTTGGAAAGCCCCTCGGCCATCAGCGTCAACACCTCGCGTTCGCGTGCGCTGAGCTGTTCGAGCGGGTCGTTTCGGCGCCGTGCGGCAACGAGCTCCTGGACCAGCGCGGGGTCCATCACCGACGCGCCGGCGGCGATGCGCTGCACGGTCTCGACGAACTCCGCGACGTCGGTGACGCGGCTTTTCAGCAGGTAGCCGACGCCGCGGCCGCCGTCGAGCAGTTCGAGTGCGTGGTCGACGTCGACGTGCGCGGAGAGCAGCAGGATCGCGACGTCGGGGTAGTCGCGTCGGATGCGCAGGGCGGCGTCGAGGCCTTCGGCGGTGTGGGTCGGGGGCATGCGGATGTCGACGACCGCGATGTCTGGGCGGTGCTCGGCCACGAGGGCGAGCAGCCCGTCGGCGTCGCCCGCCTGCCCGACCACGTCGATGCCTGCGGACGTGAGCAGACTCGCGAGCCCTTCCCGGAGCAGGACGTCGTCGTCGGCGAGCGTCAGGCGCAGGGGCATGTCGGCACCATGCTTCCGTCTGTGATGTCGGACGTGAGCCACTCGTGTCGTGCCGATCCGGACACGACAAGGGAACTCTACCGTGACGTCCGCGCTGTTTTCGCAGGTCGGAGCATGAAGTCGTCCGCTCGGTCGGTGAGTGCCGACCGCGAGGAACGCCATCGCGGGCTGTCGTCGGATGCGCAGCGTGTACGGTCGTCGAGGGAGGCACGTGGAGCGCGTTTTGGGTCCACAGCCCCGGTGATCTACACTGAAGTGTCTGATTGATTCAGACTTGCGCGCTACCCATAGGGTGGCGCGTTGGTTTTGTCGGCGATGAAACGCTGGCACCGGTCGTGAGGCCGGGATTCGATGAGATGGCAGCGGAACCACTCCGGTGGGGACGTCGCAAAGGGGCGTAGCTCAATTGGCAGAGCAGCGGTCTCCAAAACCGCAGGTTGCAGGTTCAAGTCCTGTCGCCCCTGCCCTGGTGAAGGGCACACGTTGACGAGAGGACCGCGAAGTTGAGCAAGCGAGACCGGGCTGCCCGCGCCAAAGAAGCCGCTGAGGGTTCTGCGGCCGATTCGGCTGCGGCTGAGCTCGACGGTCGCGACGAGGCCACCGGCGGTTCGGACGACGAGACGTCGACCGGCGCCGCCAAGGAGCTGCGTCCGTCCGGCAAGCGCTCGGCTCGTGGTCGTCGCTCGTCAACCGGTGCATCCGGAACCGACGGAGACACCGACTCCGCCACGGGGTCGGCAGTAGCCGTCAAGGAACGCAAGAAGAAGAAAAAGGCCTCTGCTGAGGAGAGTCGGAATCCGTTCGTTCGGATCTGGCTGTTCCTCACGCAGGTCGTCGCCGAGCTGAAGAAGGTCATCTGGCCGACGCGGCGCGAGATGATCACGTACACGATCGTCGTGCTCGTGTTCGTCATCGTGATGACCGCGTTCATCTCCGGCCTCGACCTGGCCTTTGCCAAGGGCGTCCTCTGGTTGTTCGGCTGACCCACGCGGTGGGTGGCCGGGCGAGCGGGAGCCGACCGGAGATGAACCATAAGGAGCGTGGGCTGCAGTGAGCACCCCGGAGAACGAACTCGCATCGACCGACGCCGTCGACGTGGCTGATGCCGACGTCGACGCGGCCGTGACCGACGAGGTCGACGAGGCTGCAGTCGACGAGGCCGGTGACACCGACGTCGAGGCGGCCGCCGAGGGCGACGAAGCTCCCGCGACCGACGTCGACTCCGAGGACGCCGACGAGACCCCTGCCGAAGAGGCCCCTGAAGAAGAGGTCGACCCGGTCGAGGAGCTGCGCAAGCAGCTGCGTCGCGCCCCCGGTGACTGGTACGTGATCCACAGCTACGCCGGTTACGAGAACAAGGTCAAGGCCAATCTCGAGACCCGTGTGCAGAACCTCGATGTCGGCGACTACATCTTCCAGGTCGAGGTTCCGACCGAAGAGGTCACTGAGATCAAGAACGGCCAGCCCAAGAAGGTCAACCGCAAGGTCCTGCCGGGCTACATCCTGGTTCGCATGGAGCTCAACGACGAGTCGTGGGGCGCCGTGCGCAACACCCCGGGTGTCACCGGGTTCGTCGGGATGACCAGCAAGCCGTCGCCGCTGTCGCTCAACGAGGTGCTGCAGTTCCTGATGCCGCGCGCCGAGGCGAAGAAGACCCCCGCCAAGGGTGGTTCGGGCGCCGAGGGTGTCGAGGCCGCAGCTGCCGCCGCGTCGAACGTCATCGAGGTCGACTTCGAGGTCGGCGAATCGGTCACCGTCATGGACGGCCCGTTCGCGACGCTGCCCGCGTCGATCAGCGAGGTCAACGCCGAGCAGCGCAAGGTCAAGGTGCTCGTGTCGATCTTCGGTCGCGAGACCCCGGTCGAGCTCGGGTTCAACCAGGTCGAGAAGATCTGACCCTTCGAGGCTCGCTTCGCTCGCACCTCAGGGAACGAGAGGAGCGCTTCGCTCGGAACCCGAGGAGCGAAGACAGCCGGCGATAGCCGGAAAATACAGACTTTCACGTCTCCAGCGGGCGTGAATTCGCAAGGAAACAAGCAAGGACAAAAAGATGCCTCCCAAGAAGAAGAAGCTCGCCGGGATCATCAAGCTCCAGATCCAGGCAGGCGCGGCCAACCCGGCCCCGCCCGTGGGTCCGGCGCTCGGTCAGCACGGCGTGAACATCATGGAGTTCTGCAAGGCGTACAACGCCGCGACGGAGTCGCAGCGCGGCAACGTCATCCCGGTGGAGATCTTCGTGTACGAAGATCGTTCCTTCGACTTCAAGTTGAAGACCCCGCCGGCAGCGAAGCTCCTGCTCAAGGCCGCAGGCCTGCAGAAGGGCTCCGGCGAGCCCCACACCAAGAAGGTCGGCAAGGTGAGCATGGACCAGGTCCGTGAGATCGCCAAGACCAAGGCCGAAGACCTGAACGCCAACGACATCGACCAGGCCGCGAAGATCATCGCCGGTACTGCTCGGTCCATGGGCATCACGGTCGAGGGCTAGACCCCAGAACAGGGTCAGACCTACACAGTCATCTCGTGGGAGGGCCGGCTCGGCCCGCACCACACACCCCGCCGACTCAGTGCGGAGAAGGAACAGAGCAATGAGCAAGAAGAGCAAGGCCTACGCGGCCGCGGCCGAGAAGGTCGACAAGTCCAAGCTGTACAGCCCGCTGGAGGCTGTGGAGCTGGCGAAGGAAACCTCGTCGAAGAACACCGACGCGACCGTCGAGGTTGCGATCCGGCTGGGCGTCGACCCCCGTAAGGCAGACCAGATGGTTCGAGGCACCGTCAACCTGCCGCACGGCACGGGTAAGACCGCCCGCGTGATCGTGTTCGCCGCCGGCGACAAGGCCGCCGAGGCCAGCGCCGCCGGTGCCGACGAGGTCGGCGCCGAGGACCTGATCGAGCGTATCCAGGGCGGTTGGCTGGACTTCGACGCCGCGATCGCCACCCCGGATCAGATGGCCAAGGTCGGCCGCATCGCGCGTGTCCTCGGACCGCGTGGCCTGATGCCGAACCCGAAGACGGGCACCGTGACCACCGATGTCACCAAGGCCGTCAACGACATCAAGGGCGGCAAGATCAACTTCCGCGTCGACAAGGCAGCCAACCTGCACTTCGTCATCGGCAAGGCTTCGTTCGACCCGGCCAAGCTGGCCGAGAACTACGGTGCCGCGTACGACGAGATCATGCGTGCGAAGCCGTCGGCAGCCAAGGGCCGCTACATCAAGAAGGTCACCGTCTCGACCACCACGGGCCCGGGCATCCCGGTCGACCCGGCGGTCAGCCGCAACTTCGCCGAAGCTCCCCAGGCCTGATCCTGGCGCTCGCGCGTAACTAGAGACACCCACGAGGGGCCTGGCAGTCGATGCCGGGCCCCTCGTTCTCTGTCTACTCAGTTCTTCCATCGGAGGTCAGTGGCTCGTGGTGAGAATCCGTCTCGGAACCCGTCGTCGTGGTGCAGCGGTCGCTGCCGCGGTGCTGTCGATGCTGATGGTGGTCGCCGGCTGTGGCCCGGCCGGGAACGAGAACAAAGCTTCCGGCACCCCCTCGACAATCGTGTCGCTCAGCCCCACGACCACCGAGATGCTCTTCGCCGTCGGCGCGGGTGACCAGGTGGTCGCCGTCGACGACCAGTCCGACTTCCCGGCCGAGGCGCCGCGGACCACACTGTCGGGTTACACCCCGAACCTCGAGGCCATCCTCGCCTACGACCCCGACCTCGTCGTCCTCACCGACGACAACAACGACATCATCGCCGGTCTCGACCGCGTGGGCGTCGAGGTGCTGCAGATCCCGGCCGCGAAGAACCTCGACGAGACCTATGCCCAGATCCAGCAGGTCGGCGGTGCCACCGGCCACGCTCGGGAGGCCGACGAACTCGTCACCTCGATGCGCGCCGAGATCGAGCAAATCGTCCGCACCGTTCCGCTGCGCGAGGTGCCGCTGACCTACTTCCACGAGCTCGACGACACGTATTACACGGTCACCGACGACACCTACCTCGGCCAGATCTACGGGCTGCTCGGTCTGCGGTCGATTGCGACCGGCCAGAACGGTTATCCGCAGCTGTCGCCCGAGTACATCCTCGAGCGCGACCCCGAGGTGATCTTCCTCGCCGATTCCCAGTGCTGTGGGATCACACCGGAGAAGGTCGCCGCGCGTGCCGGCTGGGGTGACCTGCGTGCCGTGGCGAACCGGCAGATCCACGTCCTCGACGAGGACATCGCCAGCCGCTGGGGCCCACGCGTCGTCGACCTGGTCCGCGACGTCGCGCAGATCGTCTCCGGCGTCGACGGACAGCCCACGAACTGAGATGTCGAGCCGTCACGTCGGGGCCATCTGTGGGGCCGTCGCAGTACTGCTGGGTGCATGCCTGCTCGCAGTTCTCGTCGGCCCGGCCGGGCTGACCCCGAAGGGCGTACTTCTCGACCTCCTCGACCGGATCCCGTTCGTCGACATCGAGTCCGGGCTCACCCCGCGCCAGCAGACGATCCTCTGGGAAGTGCGGATGCCGCGCGTGGCGCTGGGAGCGCTGGTCGGTGCGATGCTCGCCGTCGCGGGTGCCGCCTACCAGGGCGTCTTCCGCAACCCGCTCGCCGATCCGTACCTCCTCGGTGTCTCCAGCGGTGCGGGACTCGGCGCGACCGTCGCGATCGTCCTGGGCGGCGCGGCGGGCACGATCGGCCTGCCGCCCGCGGCGTTCCTCGGTGGCATCCTGGCCGTGGCCGCGACCTACGCGCTGGGCCGGACCGTCGGCGGTGGCCGCACCGAGGTGGTCATCATCCTCGCCGGTGTCGCGGTCGCCGCGTTCGCCAACGCCATCCAGACCTTCCTCATGCAGCAGCACGACGACACGCTGCGCCAGGTGTACAACTGGATGCTCGGCCGCCTGGCCACCGACGGCTGGTCCGAGGTCGTCACCGTGCTTCCGTACGTCCTCGCGTGCGTGGCCGTCATCGTGCTGTTCGGGCGCACACTCGACGTCATGGCGGTCGGCGACATCGAGGCGTCGAGTCTGGGGATTCGACCCGAACGCGTGCGGTTGCTGCTGGTCTGTGTCGCGACGCTCGGGACCGCTGCGGTGGTGTCGGTGAGCGGGCTGATCGGCTTCGTCGGCATCGTGATCCCGCACGCCGTGCGGCTCCTCGTCGGCCCGGGCCACCGGTTGCTGTTGCCCTTGTCGTTGCTGGTGGGCGCGGCCTTCCTGGTCCTCGCGGACGTGGTGGCACGGACCGCGATGTCGCCGTCGGAGTTGCCGATCGGCGTGGTCACCGCGGCCATCGGTGCGCCCTTCTTCCTCGTCGTCCTCCGACGCAGCGGACGGAGCGTCGCATGACCGCCTCGATCACCTGCCAGGGTGTCTGCGCGTCCCGCGGGGGAGTGGAGGTCCTCCACGACGTCGACCTCGAGATCGGGTCCGGCACCTGGGTCTCGCTCGTCGGGCCCAACGGTTCGGGGAAGACGACGCTTCTGCACGCCCTCGCCGGGCTGGTGGCCTCGACCGGGCAGATCGATGTCGCGGGCGTCGACCCGGGACGTGCGCGCCGTCGCGAGATCGCCCGCGCCGTGGCGCTGATGCCGCAACGGCCGATCGTCCCGGAGGGCACGTCGGTGCGCGAGCTCATCGGTCTCGGCCGCACCCCGCACATCACCCGGTTCGGCAGCGAGACCCGCTCGGACCGTGAGGTCGTCGACGAGGTCATCGAGCGGCTCGACCTCGAGGAGTTCGCGAACCGTTCCGCGTCGGCACTGTCGGGTGGTGAGTTGCAGCGGGTGGTTCTCGCGCGGGCGCTGGCCCAGCAGCCGCGCGTGCTGCTCCTCGACGAGCCGACCAGCGCCCTCGACATCGGCCACCAGCAGCAGGTGCTCGACCTCGTCGACTCCATGCGGCGTGCCAGCGAGCTGACCGTGATCGCCGCGATGCACGACCTGACGTCGGCGGCTCAGTACGGCCAGCGCCTCGTACTGCTCGACCGGGGACGCATCGTTGCCGACGGTCCGCCAGCCGAAGTGCTCACCGCCGAACGACTTCGGGACGTCTACGCCGCGAAGGTCGAGGTGCTCGACCGCCGCGACGGCCCGGCCGTGCTGCCGGTGCGTGACCCGGGGCCCGGCGAACGATGAAGGTCAGGCTGCTCGGCACCGGGGCCGCCGACGGTTGGCCGAATGCGTTCTGCCGCTGCGGCTCCTGTACCGATGCACGACGCCTACAGGACTTTCGTGCCCAGACGGCGGCGCTCGTCGACGACGCGTTGATGCTCGACTTCGGGCCGGACGCGCCCGGTGCGGCTGTGCGCCATGGTGTTTCGCTCGCCGATGTGCGGCATGTCCTGATCACCCATGCGCACGCCGACCATCTTGCGCCACAGTCGTTGCTGTTCCGGTCGTGGGTCGACGGGGTCGGCGACCTGGAACTGATCGGTCCGGCCGATGCGCTCGATGCGTGTCGCCCGTGGGTGGGGCCTGACGCCGCGGTACGGTTCACGCCGGTCGTCGCGGGTGACCGTCTCCGGGTCGGGGAGTACGACGTGCGGGTGCTCCCGGCCCGGCACCGGGTCTTCCGTGACGGTGACGCCGTGCTCTACGACGTCACCGGCACCGACGGCACGAGACTGCTGTGGGCGACGGACACCGGTGTGTGGCCATCTGATTGGTTCGATCCGCTGGGCGGAGCGGCGTTCGACGCGGTCTTCCTCGAAGAGACCTTCGGTGATCGCGAGGATCTCTCGGATGGCCATCTGGGGCTGGCCGGTTTCGGGACGATGGTCGAGGGGCTGCGCGAGGTCGGCGCAATAGTCGACGCCACCGATGTCGTCGCCGTGCATCTGGGACACCACAATCCGTCGGTGGCGGTGCTACGCGAGCGGCTCCGGCATCTGGGTGCGCGGCCGGGACGAGACGGGGAGGTACTCGACCTGGGCAAACCCGTGCAGCGTCGGACCTTCATCACCGGCGGCGCGAGGTCGGGGAAGTCGCGGTACGCCGAAAGGATGCTGGGCGGCGTCGATGACGTCGTCTACGTTGCCGCGGGAGGTCCGCGGACCGGCGATCCCGACTGGGACCGGCGCGTCGAACTCCATCGCGAGCGCCGGCCCGCGTCGTGGACGACGGTCGAGGACGCCGATGTCGCGGGCGTCCTGAGGTCAGCACGTCGCCCGGTCCTCGTCGACTGTCTCGGCACCTGGCTGGCCGCTCGGATCGATCGCCACGATGCCTGGGACAGTGGCGAACTCGACGCCGTGCGGTCGGATGTCGACGACCTGCTCGACGCCTGGCGGACCTGCTCTGTGCCGGTCATCGCGGTCAGCAACGAGGTCGGCAGCGGTGTCGTCCCGGCAACCGCATCGGGCCGGTTGTTCCGCGACGAACTCGGCCGGCTCAATGCCGGGATAGCAGAACTCTCGGATCAGGTCCTGCTCATGGTCGCCGGGCTGGCGATCACCATCCGCTGAACCGGAGTTCCGCACAATCGCCTTTACGTTGGAGTACGTCCGGGGCGGTCGCCTCGGACGTTCGTCCGCGGTTCGGGGCGTGGCTCGACAATCACCTGTTGTCGCTGGTGGCTTGGCGTGGAAGGTCACCCCGGACCGTGACGGGTCGTTTCGGCCGCTGATTGAGATGTGTTCGCGAACTTGTCGCTGTGTAAAGGTGTGCCGGCGAAACCACCCTGACGAGCCAACCGCACACGGAAGGACAGTATGGACGAAAAGATCTGGGTAGGAATTGATGTCGGTCGGCATGCGCATCACGCCGCCGCGGTCGATGAGGCGGGAACGGTGCTGTGGTCTCGGCGGCTTCCCAACGATCAACCGGCGATCGAAGCGCTCATGGACCGGGTCGCCGACATGAAATTCGTGGTGTGGGCGATCGACATGACCGCACCGGAATCGGCGCTGCTGAGGGGTGTGCTGGCTGCGCGGCGCCAGCAGATCCGCTACGTGCCCGGCCGGGTCGTGCACAGCATGACCGGTGCGTTCGCGGGTGAGGGCAAGACCGATGCCCGCGATGCGGTCGTGATCGCCCAGACAGCCCGCCTACGTGGCGATCTCGCCACCGTCTCGGCGCCCGACGACGTCGCGATCGAACTCGACCTGCTGACCGGACATCGCAACGACCTCGTCGCTGAACGTACGCGAGGCATCAACCGCCTGCGCGGCCTGCTGACCCGCATCTTCCCTGCACTAGAACGGTGTTTCGACTACTCGACACTGACCGGTCTAACGTTCCTCACCCGCTTCGCCACGCCATCTGCGATCGCTGCGGTCTCTGACGACGAGATCTACGACCACCTGCGCAGTCACGGCGTCCGCCGACCCACGATCCCGAAGATGATCGACAAAGCCCGTGCCGCGGCGGCCGCGCAGACCGTCACCCTGCCTGGCGAGGCGACCACAGCCCTACTGGTGCAACACGCGGCTACCTCGTTGGTCATGCTGACCCGTCAGATCGCCGACCTGGATAAGCAGATCACCGAGGTGTTCCGCCGCCACCGTCACGCACGGATTCTCGAATCCGTGCCAGGCATCGGCACCCGAAGCGGCGCTGAGCTCGTCGCGATCACCGGCGGCGACCTCACTTCGTTCGGCTCGCCCGCCAGACTCGCCGCCTACGCCGGTCTTGCTCCGGTACCGCACGACTCCGGTAACCGCCGGGGAGCCTTGCGTAGACCCCAGCGTTACCACAGAGGACTTCGCAAGGTGTTCTACATGGCCGCACTCAACAGCTCGCAACGCGACGGCCCGTCCCGCGAGTTCTACCAGCGCAAACGACGCGAGAAGCGTTCCCACGTCCACGCTCTCATCGCTCTCGCTAGACGTCTGGTTGACGTGGTCTGGGCACTGATCCGCGACGGTAGGGTGTGGTTGCCGCGGCCGACCGTCGAGCGGGTGTCAGTCGATGAGGTGGGCGCGATGGCTGGATGACTGGCGGGGCCGGTCAGATCTCGGCACGTGCGTGCGTACTAGCGGGACACTGGATGCGTGTCGGTTCGGGTACTCGGCCACCAGCTTGCTCTGCCGACAAGTGTGGCGATGGTCGGCACAACGATGGTGCGGACGATGAAGGTGTCGAGCAGCAGGCCGATGCCGATGATGAGTCCGACCTGGGTCATGATCGAGATGGATCCGGCCATGAGTCCGAACATGCTGGCAGCGAAGATGAGGCCGGCCGAGGTGATGACTGATCCGGTGTTGGTGACGGTTCTCAGGACGCCGATGCGGATGTTGTTTTGGGATTCTTCGCGTAGGCGAGAGATAAGAAGCATGTTGTAGTCGGCGCCGACCGCGACGAGGACTATGAAGGCCAGTAGTGGTACGGGCCAGGCGATATCGGTTTTGAGGATGTGTTGAAAGATCAGGACACCGATACCCAGTGCCGCGGTGTAGTTGAGTATGACGGTGCCCAGAAGGTATAGCGGCGCGATGAGTGCTCGGAGTAGGAGTATCAGGATCAGGCCGACGATGGTGAGGGTGGCCAACGCTAGGAGTCGGAAGTCTTCGGTGAGTAGACGTTGCAGATCGGCGTTGATGGCGGGGAACCCGGCTATCGCGATGTTGGAGTCCTGCAGGGTTGTGTTCGGTCTGGCGGCGAGTGCGACATCGGTGATTGTGTCGGCCAGTTGCATGGCCTCGGTGCTGTAGGGGTCGAAGCTGGTTTGTATTGCGTAGCGCACGGTATGGCCGTCGGGCGAGACGAACTGGCGAGCGACGTCGACGAAACGGCGGTCTGCGTTGGCCTGAGGTGGGAGGTAGAAGCCGGTTGCTGAGTTTGTTCCGGCGGTCTCGCGGGCGGAGGTTTGTAGTTGTGTGGCTAGCGCGGCCATCCCGGCGAGTTGTTGAAGGTTGCTGTCGATCAGCGCGGATACACCGGCGGCGAGTTGGCGTGATCCCGCCGCGAGTTGACTGATACCTGTTTGCAGTTGGGTGAGCTTGCCGGGAAGGTCTTGGCTGCTGATGCTTCCCAGCGTGGAGCCCAGTGAGTTGACGGTGGAAGTGAGTTGGTCGGTGACTGTTGAGATCGGTGTATCCAGCTGCGCGAGTTGTGTTGACAGCGTGGCGATCTGGTCGAGGGTCCCGTTGCTCAGTAGGGCGTCGAGATTGCGGGTCTGCGCGCGCAGAGCTGCGCACTGCGGGACTTGGGTGCACCAGGGCGCATTATCGAGGATGGGCAGGATCGAGGTCACTGTTGCCAGGGCTGCAGATGTTTGGCGGGTGAGCGCGGCCAGCTGTGGGGCATTCTGAGAAGCGCGATCGAGCGCTGGTGCAGATGCGGCGAGTTGGCGGAGTATCGGCTGGTACTGCTGAATTTGCTGCCCTGCTGTGCTTGCCTGATCGAGGATGCCGGCCAGGGGGGCCAAGTTGGTGCGTACCTGGGTGTCGAGCTGAGTAAGCCCGTCGGCGAGTTGGAATGCGCCGGTACGGAGCTGTTCGAGGTCACCTCGGCGGTTCTGGCCATCGTCGACCGCACCCGCCAGCCGGTCCCCGATCTGACCGTTCTGCCAGGACAGCTCGGCTTGCTCGAGCTTGTCCCCGGTGGGACGGGTAACACCGATGACTCGAGTCACTCCGGGGATCTGGGATACACGTGAGGCCATTTGCTCAAGATCGGCCAGCCCGCTGGCAGTACGGAGATCGATCGGTGCATCTACAACGAGGAACTCAGTGATAGTGACGTCTTGAGGGAAATGACGGTCGAGCAACGCGTAGCCTTCGTTGCTGTCGGTTGTCGCGGGCTGCCCCTCACGATCGTCGAAGGTGATCTGGATGCCCATCGCGAAGACGCTAAGCACGATTAGCCCGACCAGGGTTAGTGCCAGCAGAGGCACAGGACGCCGCACGACGAGCACGGCGACGCGATTCCAGTACTTTCGGGTCAGATCTCGTCTGGGTGCGCCCCAGCCGAATCGCGCCGCCCACAGCAACACCGGTGGTAGCAGGGTGACCGTGGCGAGGAATCCGATGAGGATGGCGATCGCGCATGCCGGACCCAAGGTGGAGAACACGCTCAGCTGACCAAACACCATCGCCAAAAAGGCCAGCGCCACCGTGGCAGCTGAAGCCAGGATGACCCGTCCGATAGTTGCTGTCGCGTCCACGAGCGCAACCTCAGTGGTAGCGTCCTGGCGTAGCCGTTCGTGATAGCGACTGATGAAAAAGACTGAGTAGTCGACCCCGGCTCCGAGCAGGATGACGGTCATGAACGCGACGGTGAACTGCGATACCGGCATACCGAGTTCGCCGAGTGCGGACAAGACCCCGCGGCCCACGCCGAGGCTGACACCGATCACCAACAACGGCACCAGCGCGGTGAACAGCGATCGGTAAACGATCAACAGAATGATCGCGATAAGCGCCACCGTCGCCACAGTGATCACGACTAAATCGCTTTCAGCACTGACGATCTGGTCACTGAAAGTGGCCGTCGGCCCGGTGACATGGACAGTGGTGTCCGTACCGTCAAACACGCGCTGCGCGGTTTGGCGCACGGTCTCCACAGCATGCGTGGCCGTTGGCCCTCCCAAAGTTCCGGTGACCCCGACAGGCAAGTACCAGGCTTGCCCGTCCTCACTCAAGGCCTGGCCGGCCGTCGTCGGATCGGAGAGCAAATCCCGCACTGACTGCACATCGTCGAAATTTTCGCGCAACTGCAGAACGAGCATGTCGTAGCGTTCCCGCGCCACGTCGGTGAACCCGTTCGGGTTCTCCATGGTCACGAAAACAGTGGTCTTGGCGCCCTTCTCACCGAACGCACCACCCATCTGATCGAGTGCTTGAAACGATGGAACCCCAGCAGGGATCGGATCAACAGACTGCTGCCGCACCACCGTCTCCAGCTGGGGAAACAGTATCGCCAAGACGATACCCACAGCCACCCACGCCCCGATGACGAGGAATCTGTGCGCCAAGGTGAACCGTGCCAACCGCCCCAATGTCGTGCTGTACTCGCTGCGTTCCGCCAACCGGCGCGCCGCCAAGCGCCCACCACTTGGACGTTGGACCACCATACGCAGCACCTCACCCTCGACCCAGCCCGTCTACGAAACCGACGGTATCGTTACGGTACTAGCAGTACCGTAGATGGGGAAGGAGGTCAGGAGGTTTGGTGTCGCCGGTGGGCCATGAGGAAATCGTCGACAAGCTGTTCGAGATCGCCAACGGTCATCGACCGAATGCCCGTGAGCTTGGCAAAGACAAGGGGGCCCGCCAGTTGAGTGACTGCCATGGTCAAATCGAGGTCGCCGAGCTCCGCCGTGGCCACGTCACTCGTCAAAACTCGATCGAATGGTTCTCGATACTGCTCGACGACTCGACGACGCAGTGGCGCGAGCGCGTTCTGATCCCCGTCGGATTGCCCGGATTGCCGGGGCTGCTCGGGAAGCATTGCCAACCATGCCAGCGTCGTCAACTGCAGCGGTGCCTGCTCAATAAGCTCAGCCTGCCGCTGCATCAGCTTCAGCAGGTCATCACGGATCGACGTCGTCGTCTCGGGGGTCTCGGCCTGAGGCAACAATCGCTCGAAGGCAGCCGCCACCAGATCTGTGGAGCTCTCGAAGTGACGATACAAGGTGGTGCGAGCAACACGAGACAGTCGAGTGACCGCCTCCACGGTAACGGCTTCGACCCCGCCACTGTTCAGCAAGGTCACCGCAGCATCCAACAAACGCTGACGCGACCGAACCCGCCTCGGGTCAACATCGTCGGAATCGATGGTTTCCACCTGGCCACTCCCTATATAGCCAAAATCACGAACCCCTGACTGCACAACAATACCGTCGGTAACAGAGCGAAACTGCCAGTGGCGGTACCGATTGAAGGCTCAGAAAGGTCACTTATGAGGGGCGACAAACCACTACCAGCACACGCACCATGGTGCATGGGATGCGGCGAAGACAACCCCAATGGCCTGCACCTCGAGGTACACCTGCACGGCGACCACGTCTACGCCGACCTGCAATTCGACGAGCGCCACTCAGGAGCCCCGGGACTCGCCCACGGCGGAGCCATCTCAGCGGCATGCGATGACATCATGGGTTTCACCCTGTGGATCGCCGAGACACCCGCAGTCACCCGAACCCTCACCGTGGAGTATCGACGCCCGGTCCCACTGCACACCCCCGTGCACATCACCGCCTCCCTCGTCGACGAAACCGACCGCGCGCTCTTCATCGAAGCCAACGGTACTGTCGGCGACACAACCTATTTCGCCGCAGAAGCGGTCTTCGTAAAGGTCGACTTGAGTCATTTTCTTCGTCACGGAGACTGGGGCGCCACAGCAGACCTCATCACCAGATTCTTTCAGGCCGACTAGCGACCGCCAGGCACGCCACCAAGCAGAAGAGTCGCCCCGCATCCACCAGCTGGCCCATCCTTGCGCACCCGCATTGAGATCCACTTCCGGAGAGATGCTGGCTGGAACACGCACCTTGAGGCGAAATCACACTCTGTCGGCCTCAACACCACTTGGGCGACCTTTGTCGTCCGGCGCGCGCATTCCCTGACTCTGGAGTACTGTTCGATTAACAGTTGCACTGTTGAACAGTAGGAGAGAGGCGCAGATGGCGGGTTGGGCGAGCAGTGAGCTGCTCAGGAATCTCGAGACGGGCATCCATGTGGGGAGCTGGCGCGACCCGGAAGAGGCCCGCACGCTGGCGGTGAGATCGCCGGTGACGGGCGAGGAGATCGTGGCCGTCGCCGACGCGGGTGAAGCGGATGCTCTGGCTGCGCTCGACGTGGCGACCGCCGCGCTGGACGACTGGTCGGCGACGAGTCCGGCCCGACGCGCGGACATCTTGATGGCCGCCCACGCGCGAATTCTCGAGGTCGCCGACGAACTCGCGGTCATCATCTGTGCCGAAACGGGGAAGGTCCTGGCGGAGGCCAAGGGTGAAGTCGCCTACGGCGCACAGTATCTCCGGTGGTATGCGGAGGAGGCTGTACGCCTGGGCGGCCGGATCACGACGGCGCCGGACGGAAACTCCGACATCGTCGTCGAGTCCCGGCCGGTCGGCCCCTGCCTGCTGATCACGCCGTGGAACTTCCCGTTCGCCATGGTCGCCCGGAAGGTCGCGCCCGCGCTGGCGGCCGGGAACACCGTGATCATCAAGCCTTCCGAGCTCACCCCGCTGGCGGCTTATGCCCTGGTGCAGGTGCTCCTGGAGGTCGGCGTCCCGGCGGGCGTCGTCTCGCTGCTCACCACCAGAAGGCCGGCCGAGATCAGCGGTCCGCTGCTCGCCGACGCGCGTCTCCGGAAGGTCTCCTTCACGGGTTCGACAGGTGTCGGCCGTCATCTGCACGAACTGGCCTCGGCACATTTCGCCAAGACCTCACTGGAACTCGGTGGAGACGCACCGTTTGTGGTCTTCGACGACGCCGACGTCGACCGGGCGGTCGAGGGGATCATGCTCGCCAAGTTCCGCAACTCCGGACAGGCGTGTGTCGCGGCCAACCGGATCTACCTGCAGCGGGGCATCGCCGACGCCGTCCTCACGAAGCTCACCGAGAAGGTCGGTGCGCTGACGGTGGCCGACGGCTTCGACGAGGGTGCCGATGTGGGCGCGGTCATCGACGCGCGCGCGCAGGCCAAGTGCGCCCAGATCGTCGAGACCGCCGTTACCGCGGGCGGAACGGTGTTGGCCCGCAGCGCGGTTCCCGACACCGGCTGCTTCGTACCCGCGACGCTGGTTGCCGGTGTGCCTCTCGATTCACCACTGCGTGACCAGGAGATCTTCGGTCCGGTGGCGATCGTCAGCGTCTTCGACGACGAGAAGGAGGCGGTGGCCGCGGCCAACGACACCTCCTATGGGCTGGCCTCCTACGTCTTCACCGCCGACCTGGATCGGGCGAACCGCGTGGCGCGGTCGATCGACGCGGGCATGGTCGGCATCAACACCGGCCTGATCTCCAACGTCGCAGCGCCTTTCGGCGGGGTCAAGGCCTCCGGTCTCGGCCGTGAAGGAGCCGCCGAGGGCATCGAGGAGTACCTGATCCTGCGTTACGTGAACGTGGTTCGCAGCCGATGATCGACGACACCCTGAGCTTCTTCGACCAGGTCCTCGTCGAGACCGCGATCGCCGCACCGCAGGTGCCGGTCGACCGCGCGCTCGTCGAGCGATTGCTGTCCGAGAACTATGGACTGCGCGGCGAACTGGAACCGGTCGCCACCGAGAAGGACGACACCTTCCGGTTGCGCGCCGACCGCGATTACCTCGTGAAGTGTTCGCCCGCCACCGAGGACCCACAGCTCGTGGAGCTGCAGACCGCGGCCATGGTCCACCTCGAGACCACGTGTCCCGATCTCCCTGCGCAACGGGTGATCACCACCCTCGACGGTGCCCGCGAGGTGGTCATCGAAGGGACCCGGCCGTATCCGCGGATTCTGCGAGTACTCAGCTATGTGCCCGGAAATCTGCTCAAGGATGGTGCCCACACCGCCGAGCACTGGTCGCTCGCAGGCTCCATCTGGGTCGGTTGACCGTCGCCATGGCGGGATTCGCCCATCCGCGTGACGACCGCAAGCTGTTGTGGGACATGGGCAACTTCCACAAGGTGCCCGAGTTGTTGACCTTCGTCGACGACGATTCGTCCCGCGCGCTGGCGGATGGTGTCTACGGGGACTACCTCGATGTCGTCGTGCCTCGATTGGCGGGCCTCGAACGGCAGGTCATCCACGGTGACTTCAGTCCGTACAACGTGGTCGTCGACCCGGGGAACCCCGGATTCGTCACGGGTGTCATCGATTTCGGTGACGTCGTGCGCACCAGCGTCGTCTTCGACGTCGCAGTGGGCATGGCCAATCTGATCGGTGTCGACGAGGCCGACCCGTGGGGGAACGCGCTGACGTTCCTCGAGGGTTACCTCCGCACGCGGCCGCTGAGCGAGGCCGATGTCGAGATCCTGCGCGAGATCGCACTCGGCCGGCTTCTCCTGCGAGCGCTGGTCGTGTGCTGGCGCGCTCAGGGCGATCCCGAGCGTCACGCCTACCTCGTCACCCACGCCGCCCGCGACTGGACGTCGCTGCGGCGCGCATACGAGGACGACGCCGAAGGCGTGCGCAGCCGCCTCCGCGTCGCCGCCACGAAACCGCAACCGTCCCAGACCGAAGCACCTGAAGGAGCACACCAGCGATGAGCAGGCCTGTCATGGTCAACGCCTACGACCCCGCCGACGCCGAGCGCGTCGAGCCCCGGACACGGCAACTGATCGAACGCCGAGAAGGCGTCCTCGGGCCGGGATACCGGCTGTTCTACCGCGAGCCGCTCGCGGTGGTGCGCGGCGAGGGTTCTCACCTCTTCGACGCCGACGGCAACGACTACCTCGACGTCTACAACAATGTGCCGAGCGTGGGTCACAGCCACCCGCATGTCGTGGCTGCCGTCCACGAGCAGATGCAGCGACTGAACACCAACACGCGATACGTTCAGGAATCCCTCGTCGCCTACGCCGAACGGCTCGTCGCGACCTTTCCGGACGAGCTCGACCGTGTCACGTTCGCCTGCACCGGGTCGGAGGCGAACGACCTCGCGCTGCGGGTTGCCCGGTACTACACCGGGAATCACGGCGTGATCGTCACCGAGGGGGCCTACCACGGGCTGACCTCGGAGGTGGCGGCGTTCTCGCCGTCGCTGGGCACCGGCTCCCCGCTGGGATCCCACGTCCGGACCATCAAGGCGCCCGATGTGCGGAAGGCCGATGGCTCGCTCGACGACTACATGCGGGACGAGATCCGTTCCGCCATCGCCGATCTACAACGCCACGGCTACGGCCTCGCGGCATTCTTCGCCGACGGCATCTTCTCCAGTGATGGCGTCTTCTCCGACCCGGCCGGTTTCCTCAAGCCGATCCTGGACGAGGTCCACCGCGCGGGTGGACTGTACGTCGCCGACGAGGTGCAGCCCGGTTTCGGCCGCCTCGGCGAATCGTGGTGGGGATTCCAGCGTCACGGCATCGTGCCCGACATCGTTACCATCGGCAAGCCGATGGGCAACGGAATCCCGGTGTCGGCTGCCATCTTCCGGGCCGAGGTGACCGAGGAGTTCGGCCGCAACGTGCGCTACTTCAACACATTCGGCGGGAGTTCGGTGCCGATCGCGGCCGCGAACGCGGTGCTCGACGTGATCGAGTCCGAGGGCCTGCAGGACCGCGCACGAACGGTCGGTGCGGCGCTGCGCGCCGGGATCGAAGACATCCTGAAGCCCTTCGATTCCGTCACCGACGTGCGTGGCATCGGCTACTTCCTCGGCGTGGAGATCTCCGACGCCGACGGTGGTCCGGACCCCGCGAAGGCAGCCGATCTCGTCAACGAACTGCGGCAACGACGCGTGCTGATCTCGGCGAGCGGGCCTGACGGCAACGTGCTGAAGATCCGTCCGCCACTGGCCTTCTCGTCCGCCGATGCCGATCGGTTCCTGACCGAACTGGCCGCGGCGAGCGGTGCTCTGAACAGCTGAGAGGCTCGGCTCGGCCGGCGGCGATCCCGCCGGCCGAGTAGGTCCGAGTAGTCACTGGGCGACCCGGGCCGCCTCACTTACCCGCGGAACTCTCCCGGGCCCGGCGTTTGCGGATGGCTTCACGGACCTCGTCGCGAGTGAGGAGCACGGTGTCGCCGACGACCTCGGCGGCGCGTTCCGGATTCCGGGATTCGAGGGCCTTCACGATCGCCTCGTGTTCGGCGCGCAGTTTGTCGTGGTCCTCGTACTCGCGCTCCTCGATCGAGAGCAGGAACGCGAAGAAGCGGATCTGGCGGAGCAGCTGTTCGAAGACGGAGGCGAGAAAAGCGTTGTCCAGCAGTGCAACCACCGACTGGTGGACCTTGAGGTCCTTCTCGACGATGAGGTCGGGATCGTGCTTGGAGAGAACGGCGGCGAACTCGTCGAACGCCTTCCGCACCCCGGCGAGGTCCACGTCGTCGGCGACCTGACGGGCGCCGAGGGTCTCGAGGTGGAACCGCGCGGCGAAGAGGTCCAGGATCTCCTCGTCGGTCGGATCCCAGACCTGCATCCCGCGGCGGGGATGGGGCCGGAGGAGTCCGGTGGCCTCGAGCAGGCGCACCGCTTCGCGCATCGTGTTGCGGGAGATCCCGAGGTCGCGGGACAGGGTGCTCTCGTTGATGCGGTCGCCGGGAAGCAGTGCGCCCTTGAGGATCATGTCCTGGAGTCCGTCGGCGACCTGCTGGGGCGTCGTGGTGCGTTGTAGCGTCACGAAGTCTGAGAGATCCATGCCGCTAAGATAACCGAATTGTTCAACAGTGGGGCGGTAGAACGCGAGCCCCGGGGAGGCGAGTCGGGCTCGACCACGGGGGTGGCGGCAAAACTCGTAACACGGCTGAAACATGAAAAGTACGCGGGAGAAAACATTCACTGCTTCACTGTTCAACAGAAAGACAGTTCAGCAATGGGGTTGTCCGGCATGACGGAGTGTGAGGATCGAATGGGATACATCAGGATCGAGGGGGTCGAGAAGTCCTTCGGCGCGACGCGGGCTCTGGCCGGTGCCGATCTCGCCCTCGCGCAGGGGGAGGTGCACGGGCTCCTCGGTGAGAACGGTGGCCGTAGAGCACCTGCTTCCATCCCTCGGCGAGTCCCGCGGCGCTGATGTCGGTGCCCAGCAACGTGATCAGGATCGCGCCGCCGACGGTGCCGATGAACGCCCCCGCGCCGCCGCGGATCGACGATCCGCCGACGACGACCGCCGTGATGCTCGGCAGCAGCCAGCTGTTGCCGATACTCAGGTCGGCGCCCGAGGAGTAACCGAGCAGCGCGATACCGGCGAGACCGTACGCGATGGCCGCCACCGCGTAGGTCATCACGTAGGTGCTGATCACCGGGATGCCCGACAGCTTTGCGGCGGTGGGACTTCCGCCGACCGCGAAGGCCCGGCGGCCGAGCACCGAACGGTGCTGGATCGCCCAGCCGAGCAGGCAGACGACCAGGACATCCAGATGGGCGTGCTGATGCCGAGGATCGACGAGTTGCCGAACCACGACGACAGCTGGGACGGGGACTGCTGCGCGGGAGCACCGCGACTCACTCCGAGCAACAGCGCTGCGACGATCGAGCCCGTCGCGAGGGTCACGATGAAGGCGGGGAATCCCGCCTTGCCGACCAGCAGGCCGTTGACCACGCCGACCACGGCACAGCCCAGCAGGGTGAGCAGGATCGCCAACGGGAGCGGCATCCCGTCGGAGGCAAGCCTTCCGGTGAGATAGGCCCCCAGGGTGACGATGGTGGCGAGCGAGAGGTCGATGCCACCGGTGAGGATCACCAGACCCTGGCCGAAGGCGACCAGGACGAGGAACAGGCTCAGGACGAGCGTGCCGTCGACCAGCGACCAGGACGGGAAGTTCTCACTGGCCAGGCGGGACAACGGGATCGCCGCGAGCAGCAGCACCCACACGATGGCGGTCTGGCTGCGCAGACGCTCCTTGACGGGCGAACCCGCGTTCGCGATCGTTGCGACCATCAGCTCCGCACCTCCTTTCGGGTGCCGGTGCCGGTGAGGGCGGGCTCGGCCGCGTCCTCGGTCACCGGATCTGATTCGACGGTCGTCCCGGTCTGGGATGCCTCTGGTCCGACCGATAGCGGTCGCCGGCGCGTGGTCAGGAAGCGGGCCGTCAGCGGGATCGCGAGAGCCAGGATGATGACGATTCCCTGGCACGCGCCGACCCAGAAGTCCTCGACACCGAGGCCGAAGAGCACCTTCGGGATGGCCATGAGGGTCGCGGCTCCGAACATCGCGGCGATGACGCTGCCGCGGCCGCCCTTGAAACTGACCAGGCCCAGCGCCATGGCGGCGAACGCGGTCAGCTGGAACGGCGTTCCCGCCGCGGGGTTTCCGGTCGCAGTCGTACCCGCGAGCATCGCACCGGCGAGGCCGTACAGGAGACCGGCCAGGACCCAGGCGCTGAACTCGGCCGCGCGCACCGGCACACCCGACAGTCGCGTGGCCTCACGATCGCCGCCGAGGGCGACGACGGCGATTCCGGTTCGAGTGTTGCGGAAGACCAGCCACCCGATCGCGACCACGAGGAGGATGATGAGCGACATCGGGATGGCGCCGCCCACGCTCTTCTGGACGAACATCGTGAATTCGGTGGGGATGGTGCCGCCCGGCGCGGGCAGGACGACCAGCGCGAGACCGGTGAGCACGATGTGGACACCGAGGCTGACCGCGAGTGACTGCAAACCGAAGAACACGACGAGCAGCCCGTTGATCGCGCCGGACACCATGCCGATGCCCAGGACGAATGCGACGATCAGCCACGGCGACGAGGCCCCCGACATCTGCGTTGCACAGACGACGTTGGTCAACGAGATCACGCCCGCCACCGACAGATCGAAACCGCCGGTGAGCAACACGACGGTGGTGCCGGCGGCGGCGAGCGCCAACGGCGCCACCAGCGCCATGAAGTTCCCGAACGAATAACTGGTGCCCTCCTGCGGCGACACCATGAGCAGGACGCCGTAGACCACGGCGAAGATCCCCACGGCGGGCAGGGTCACCGACCAGCGGCCCCACAATTGCTTCAGCACATCGGTGTTCATGCCGATTCCTTCTCTGCTCCCGACGCCGAGTCCTTCGACACCGGGTCCTTCCAGGCCAGCGCTGCACTCATGACCGCGGTCTCGCTGATCTCCTCACCCACCAGCTCGCTGACGATGCGTCCACCGGCGACGACGTAGACGCGGTCACACAGGCCGACGAGCTCGGGGATCTCGGTCGAGTACACGAGCACGCCGCGTCCGCGATTGGCGAATTCTCTTGTCATCTCGTAGATCTCGAACTTGGTCGCCGCGTCGACACCGCGCGTGGGATCGAACAGCAGCAGGCAGGCGGGATCACGCGCGACCGCCCGGCCGAAGATGACCTTCTGCTGGTTGCCACCCGAGAGCGTCGAGATCTGCTTGGCGAGCATCGGTTCGGGGAGGTTCACCCGCTGCGCGGCCTCGAGTGCGACCGACTGCTCGCGCGACCGGTTGATGACCGGGCCTGCCGAGAACGCGCCCATGCTCGCAACTGTCAGGTTGAACTCGGAGGTCATCTCGGCGAACAGCGCCTCGGTCTTGCGCTCCTCGGGGACGAGTGAGGTGGAGACCGCGGCGTCGCCACGGTCGACGTCGATCGACCCGCCGAGAGTGCGGACCTGTCCGTGCAGCGCATAGACCAGGTCCTTCTGCCCCTGCCCCTCGAGTCCGGCGAGCCCGACGATCTCGCCGCGGCGCACCGTCAGATCCGCTTGGCGCAGACGGTCGCCTGCGGCACGCTGTGTCACCGTCACGACGTTCTCGGCCGACTCCGCCCCGGCGTGTCGGGGCGGGAAGCTCTGCTCGAAGGATCGGCCGATCATCATCTCCACGAGTTCGGTCTCGTTGACCGACCCGCGTTCGAAGGTGCCGACGGTGCGTCCGCTGCGCAGGACGGTCCCCCGGTCGCAGATCTCCTCGATCTCCGGGAGCTTGTGGCTGATGTAGATGACGGCGGTCCCGTCGGCGGCCAGGCGTCGCACCGCGTCGAAGAGCCAATCCGTGTCGGGCAGAGCGCCCGTCGGCTCGTCGAGCACCAGAAGTTTGGGGTCTCGGGCCATCGCGGCGACGATCTCGACGCGCTGCCGGGTGGCGAGGTCGGCGTCGGCGATCAGCAGTGCCGGATCGACGGATTCGAGGCGGAATCGGGCGAGGATCTCGCCGGCCCGTTCACGTATCTTCGCCGAGGCGCTCGTCGACCTGCTCGACGGCAAGGGCAAGATCTTCATGAACCGCGGCGTCGCCGGCACCGCCACCGATACCGTGCACTACGAGACCGCCAAGGCCGTGTTCGACCGGTACCCGGGCATCCAGGTCATCTCCGAATACCACGGCGACTGGAACTCCTCGGTCAGCCAGCAGCAGACGGCCAAGGCGCTCGCCGCGCATCCCGACGTCGACGGTGTGTGGTCGCAGGACGGCGAGGCAGGCGTGGTGAAGGCACTGCAGGCCGCAGGCAAGCGTGTCCCGGTCACCGGTGAGTCGAGCAACTACTTCGTGAAGGAACTCGGCGCGGGCTGGCCCGGCGTCGCCTCCGGTTCGGCACCCGCACAGGGCGCCGTGGCCATGAAGGTCGGCCTCCACATCCTCGAGAACGGCGCCGAGGGCGTGCCGAACAACATCGAGATGCCGATGCCGTGGACCACCACCGAGACCGCGAAGGAATGCCCGGGCACCACCTTCGAGGACGGCTGCAACTACTTCAAGGGCGTCGACGACAGCTTCGTCACCATCATCTTCAACCAGGACCTGTTGCCGGAGGCCACGATCGACGCCGCTCGGACCGGTGACCCGTTCCCGACCGTGCAGCCGCTGCCGGACATGAACGAGTTCGCCCAGCCGGAGAGCCGTCGCATCTACACCCGCGGCGCCTGCGACGAGGGCTGGACCCCCGGACCGGTCGAGGTCGGCCAGACCCCCAAGGGTCTGAACGGCTGCGTCCAGAAGTAGGACCTGCACGCCGGGTGGCGGGGGTTCCGACCCCCCTGGGGCCTCCGTCCCCGGCGTGCTCGACGGCCCACGCGGCCGGGGTGTGGGCCGTCGATGGCCCCCTGTCGACGGCCCACACCCGAACAAACGAGAAACTCCACAACCCCCTGTACGACACCCAGATAGGAACCCGTGATGACACTGTCGATCGATCTCAATGCCGACGCCGGGGAGAGCTTCGGTCGGTGGAAGCTCGGGAACGACGAGGAGCTGTTCGCTGTCGTCTCGACGGTCAACATCGCCTGCGGCTATCACGCCGGCGACCCGGTCAACATGCGCAAGGCCGTGGTGGGCGCGCGCGACGCCGACTGCGCGATCGGCGCACATCCCGGTTACCCGGACCTGCTGGGTTTCGGTCGTCGGGCGATCCCGGCGAAGCTGACCGACACCGTCGACTACGTGCTGTACCAGGTGGGTGCGCTCGCGGCGATCGCCGCGGACGAGGGGGTGACGCTGTCCCACGTGAAGCCACACGGTTCGCTGATGGGCACGACCGTGCGTGACGCGGAGCTCGCCGTCGCCATGGCTCGCGCGATCCAGAGTGTGCAGACCGGGATTCCGCTGGTCATGGCGCCGGGTCCCGCCATGGACGCAGTGGTGCGGGCCGGCCTTCCGGTGACCCCGGAGAACGCCGCCGACCTGGACTTCGACGACAACGGTTTCAACGTCATCGAACCCGTTCCGGCGGAGAAGGATCCGGAAGCGGTCGCGGCACGCGCGCTCCAGATGGCGCACGGGTCCGTCGACACCGTCAGCGGCGCGACGATCGCCATGCCGGTGACGTCGATCTGCATCCACGGTGATCGCCCGAACGCCGTCGCAGTCGCCGCTGCGGTTCGTCGTCGACTCGAGGCCGAAGGCGTCGCGGTGCGCCCGGTCGAGCGTCGGGCTGGGCGGTCGGCATGACCAGCCCGACCCTGACACCCCAGTACTTCGCCCTCCCCGGCGGCGCACGACTCAGCTTCGGCGGCGACGAGTTCGTCTTCGTCGAGCTCTCCGAGGCCATGGATCTCGGCGTGGCGCTGCAGGTTCAGTCGATCGTGGCCGCGATCGTGTCGCTCGATATCGACGGTGTCGTAGACATCGTCCCGGCGCACGTCAGCTACATGATCCGCGTGCGGCCCGAGGACCTCGACCCGCGGGACCTCATCCCGACCCTCATCGCCGCGCATCAGAAGGTGGCGGTCGCCGGTGGTGGCCGGTCCGCGCCGCCGATCGCGACCTCGATCGTCGAGATCCCGGTCTTCTACGACGATCCCTGGACCAACGAGGTGACCGCACGCTTTCGTGACCGGCACCCGTCGCCGGAGGAGACCGATGTCGAATTCACCGCGCGGGTCAACGGTTTCGACTCCGCCGACGAACTGATCGCGGCGCACTCGGCGAATCCGTTCATCGCGACCTTCAACAACTTCATCCCCGGCAACGCCGAGTGCGTGCAGTTGGTACCGCAGGAGATGCAGATCCAGGTTCCCAAATACCTGAGTCCGCGGACCCAGACGCCGGCGCGCGCGGTCGGGCACGGCGGAAACCAGATGAACATCTACCCGGTCGAGTCCCCGGGCGGGTTCCAGCTTCTCGGACGGTCGGCACTGCCGGTCGTCGACCTGTCTATGACGCGTCCCGGATTCACCGAGTCGCCGGTGCTGTTGCCGGCACCGACGCTGGTCAAGTTCACGCCGGTCGACGAGTCGGGATACGACGAGGTCGTCACCGCGTTCGAAGCGGGCACCTACGAGATCAACCGTGCCGCCATCGAATTCGACCTCCAGGCGTTCACCGCCGACCCGCTCGGTTACACCCGTTCCCTGGTAGGAGAACTGCGATGATCACGATCATCAAGCCCGGACTGCAGACCACCGTCCAGGACCTGGGTCGTCCCGGCAAGCTCACGCTGGCGATGCCGCCGGCCGGGGCATTGGACCAGTTCGCGCACCGCGTCGCAAACGCCCTGGTGGGTAACGGTCCGGACGCGGCGACACTCGAGGCCGCGCTGATGGGACCCACTCTCGTCTCCGACACCGGTTGCATCGTGGCGGTCACCGGAGCGGACGTCGACCTGATCATCGACGGCGTGGTGCACCCGTCGTGGACTGCGGTATGGCTTCCGGCCGGTTCCGAACTCAAGCTCGGCGCCCTTCGAAGCGGTGCCCGTGCCTACATCGCGTTCGCCGGGGGCATCGATGTGCCGGTCGTGATGGGCAGCCGATCCACCTACATGCTCTCGGGCATCGGCGGTTTCGAGGGACGTGCCCTGCGCGCGAAGGACGTCCTGCCCATCGGGCGGCGTACGCGCGCCGTCGAGGAGGGGCGAAGGCTCCCGGTCCGTCACCGGCCGACTCCCTCGTCGTCGATCGAAGCGCGTATCGTCCTGGGGCTGGCTGCCTATCGATTCACCCCGGAATCGTTGCAGGCCTTCACCGAACGCGAGTACCAGTTGTCGCCGGAGTCGAACCGGACGGGTTACCGATTCGTCGGCGAGCCCCTCGAGTTCGTCGAACGGGAGGCGCCGTTCGGGGCCGGGGACAACCCGAGCAACGTCGTCTCGCTGGGTTATCCGCTCGGCTCGATCCAGGTGCCGAACGGATCGGAACCCATCTGTCTTCTGCGCGATGCCGTGACCGGTGGTGGATTCGTCACCCTTGGGACGGTGATCTCGGCCGACCTCGACCTCCTCGCGCAGGCCAAGGCTCCCGACCGGGTGAAGTTCACCGCCGTCGACATCGATACGGCCCTCAAGCTCCGCCACGAACGCACCGAACACATCCACAACGCCGTCGCCGCCATCGCGTGACGCTGCCCCCGACCGAAGGAGTACGCACATGACCGAGATGTTGAGCCCCACCCCCGGATTGTTCTGGCACCGGCCCGATCCCGACAGCGAACCGTTCTGCAAGCCCGGCGACACCGTCGAGGTCGGACAGCAGATCGGCGTCGTCGAGGTGATGAAGATGTTCGCGCCCATCGAGGCCGAGGTCGCCGGGGTGTTCACCGGATACGCGGTGGACAACGGGGCGCAGGTCGACGCCGGGCAGGTCATCGCCACCTTCGAGGGTTCCTGATGTCTGCGGTGACCGGCGCACCGTCGCGGCGGGTTCTCATCGCCAACCGCGGTGAGATCGCCGTCCGCATCATCCGCGCCTGCCACGACCTGGGCTGGACCGCCATCGCGGTCCACTCCGACGTGGATGCCGACAGCCTGCACGTCCGCCTGGCCGACGAGGCCGTCGAGATCGGGCCGGCGGCCGCGTCCGACAGCTATCTGCGGGTCGAGGCGATTCTCGAGGCGGCGGCGCAGACGGGTGCCGAGGCAATCCACCCGGGCTACGGATTCCTCTCGGAGAACGCCGAGTTCGCGCAGGCCGTGATCGACGCCGGACTCCGGTGGGTGGGTCCGTCACCGCAGGTCATCTCGATGATGGGTGACAAGGAGACGGCTCGACGCACGGCCCGGGCGGCCGGTGTCCCGGTCGTCCCGGGCAGCGACCTGCTCGCCGATGCCGATGCCGCGCTCCGCGCGGCGGACGAGGTCGGGTATCCGGTCCTCGTCAAGGCGCGAGCCGGGGGTGGCGGCAAGGGAATCCGCGCTGCGGCCGGTCCCGACGAACTCGTCGAACAGTTCGCCGAGGCCCGGCGCGAGGTGATGGGTGCCTTCGGCGACGATGGCCTCTACCTCGAACGTTCACTGCCGCGGGTGCGCCACGTCGAGGTGCAGGTCCTCGGTGACTCGCACGGCAACGTGGTGCATCTCTTCGAGCGTGAGTGCTCGCTACAGCGTCGTCGGCAGAAGGTCGTCGAGGAGGCTCCCGCTCCGACACTCGATCGCGAGGTCGCCGCGGCGATGCACGCGTCGGCCGTCGCGCTGGCCGCCGAGGTCGGTTACACCTCGGCGGGCACCGTCGAGTTCCTGGTGGACCCGGCAGGTGAGTACTACTTCATCGAGATGAACACCCGCATCCAGGTGGAACACGGTGTGACCGAGGAACTCACGGGTGTCGACCTGGTGGCCGAGCAGTTGCGGATCGCCTTCGGCGATCCGATCGGCGTCAAGCAGGACGAGATCGTCGCCCGCGGCGCGGTCATCGAGCTCCGTCTCAACGCCGAGAACCCGAGGTTCCACTTCTTCGGGTCACCGGGAACCGTTGCGGGGTGCACCTTCCCGGCCGGACCGGGTGTGCGCGTCGACACCGGGGTGGTGTCCGGGTCGGTGATCCAGCCGCACTACGACTCGATGGTCGCCAAGATCGTGGTCGCCGGCGCCGACCGGGAGCAGGCGATCGCCCGCGCAGCCCGGGCCGTCGGCGAGACCCACTGGGACGGACCGATCACCACGCTCGGTTTCCTCGACGCGGTGCTGGCGACCGACTGGTACCGAAGCGCGGACTTCCACACCGGCACGATCGACGAGACCCTGCCGGAGCTGCTCGGGTCTTTGTAGGCCGCAGCGCGACCGCCTCGACGGCTCCCAGTGGTGACACTCAGGACTTTTCCCCGTCCTCCGACGGGTGACGGCCCGGCGCCCCGTGGCGGGGCTACCCTCGCCGCGCCCTGATCGGCGGCGCCCATCGCGTCCGGCTCAGCCGAGCACGGTGTCGACGAGCAGGTCGAGTGCGCGATGCGCACGCTCGGGAGCATCCGGGTTCGACGACTGCGCCAGCCACAGCGCGGCCTCGTTCATCGCGCCCGACAGTTGGGCGGCGAGGGGATCGAGAAGATCGGGGTCGGTGCCGACCGACGCGAGGGCCTCCCGCAGGTGGACGGCGGAGTTCTCGGCGTCCATCTGCCGCCACTTGTCCCACCCGAACACTGCCGGCCCGTCGACGAGGAGTACTCGGACCGATGGCTCGGCGGTGATCGCGTCCAGGAAGCCGTGGCATCCGGCCCGCAGCTGTGTCCGCGGGTCGTCGCCTGCGGCTTCGGCGGCTTCGACGACGGAGGCGGCGACCGCGGCTTGGAGGTCCGCCGCGACGGCCCCGAAAAGTCCTGCCTTGCTGCGGTAGTGGTGATACACCGCGCCGCGGGTGACGCCGGCGGATTCGGCGACGTCGTCGAGCGAGACGCCGCCGAATCCGCGGGTGCCGAACAACTCGGTCGCGATCTCGCGGATGTGGCGGGAAGTGGCCGCGGCGGTAGCCGCAGAGGCACGGGGCATGTGGGGCTTCCTTTACGTACGGAGCGTATGTATATTTACAGGCGTTACATACTCATCGTACGTAAAGGGCAGAACATGAACGCCACCAGTTTCTATCCCGTCCTCATGTCCGGCGACGTCGTATCCGCGGCCGACTTCTACCGCACCCACATCGGGTTCCAGACCACCTTCGAGGCCGACTGGTACATCAGCCTGCGGCTCGGTGCCTTCGAACTGGCCCTCGTCGACGCCGCTCATCCGACGATTCCGGAGGGATTCCGGGCGACGCCCCGCGGCGTCATCGTGAATCTCGAGGTCGACGACGTCGACGCGGTCCACGCCCGCATGGTCGATGCCGGGGTCGAACCGGTTCGTGCGCTGCGCAACGAGGGCTTCGGTCAGCGCCACTTCATCGTCGAGGCGCCCGATGGGGTGTTGTTGGACGTCATCACACCCATCGTGCCGAGTGCCGACTATGCGGACGCCTACGTCGGCTGACCGTGGCGGTCCGAGGCCTCAGTCCAGCCAGTTGTTGCCGCCCAGGCGCAACTGCTTGACGTCCAACGCCGAGGTGATGCCGGACTCCGGTGCGAGATCGTGCTTTTCGAGGACTGCGCGCAGGATCTCGGCCGCGTCGATGTTGAGCGGGCTCGAGACCCACATCGCGTAGGGGAGATTCACGAACCGGTTCTCACGTACCGCTTTCAGGTGGCGACTGGCCGGATTGGTGCGCAGGGCGTCGATCTTCTGTTCCACCGACTGCCCGGGGTAGTCGACGAACACGATCAGATCCGGGTCGGCGGTGGTGATCCGTTCCCAGCTGACCGCGGTCCAGGTGTCCTTGACGTCTTCGGTCGCGTTGCGGGCGCCCGCCGCGTCGATGATGCCCTGCGGACCACCGAAGGAGCCCGACGAGAAGATGGAATCGGAGACGCTGTCGAACACGAAGACCGTCGGCTTGGTCGCCGGTTTCGGTGCAGCACGGAGCTTCTCGAGGCGACCGGAGATGTCGTCGGCGACCGCCGCACCTTGCTCGGGATGGCCGGTGATGGTGCCGATGTTGCGCAGGTCGGTGTCGAGCGCGACCCAGGGGTCCATCGTGCCGCGCTGTGCCTGTCCGTCGACCTGACGGCAGGCCTCGGACAGCTGGTAGACGTCGATCCCGTGGGAGGCCAGGATCTCGGGAGTGATCCCGCGGGATTCACTCATGCCGTAGTTGTAGCCGGCGTAGAGGACCTCGGGTTTGGCGCCGACGATGTTCTCGAGCGTCGGCTGTTCGGTGGCGACCTCGTTCAGGGTGTCGACCTGCGGCCCGTATTCGAGCCGGAGGACGTCCTTGTCACGGGCGAGTGAGCTGACCGCGACCATTTTGTCGCGTGCACCCGTCGCGAGCGCGATCGCGATCATCCCGCCGTCGTTGACGAACAGGCGATCGAGGGGCTGGTCGAAGGTGACCTCGGCGCCGCAGTTGGTGACGGTGACGCTGTCGGTAGCGGCGACGCCGGAGTCGGCGCCGCAACCCGCCGCGGTGCCTAGGACGAGAGCGAGCGCGGCGGATCGGGTGATGGTGTGTCTCATCAATTTTCCTTGGTGGTGTAGGCCTGCGGTGCAGGTGACATGGGGGAGTTCAGGAGCAGATGGGGGAGACCGGTCTCGGGATGGGGAACGACCGTGCCGGACACGTCGAAGACCGACGCCAGCAGATCGGGGGTCAACACTTCGACGGGTGGGCCGTGGGCGGTGATCCCGCCGTCGGAAACCACAGCGACCGAGTCGAAGTGGCGGAGGACGAGGTCGAGGTCGTGCATCGCGGCGATCACGGTGGCCTCGAGGTCGTCGAGGGTCTGCATCAGCCGCAGTCGCCAGGCCGCGTCGAGATGATTCGTCGGCTCGTCGAGCACGAGGATCGGCGTCTGCTGCGCTATCGCGCGGGCGAGTACGACGCGGTGCCGTTCGCCGCCCGACAGCTGCATGCACGACCGGCGTTCCCAACCACCCAGTCCCACCTGTTCCAATGCGGACCGGATGATCTCATCGTCATCGGAACTGCCCGTGGCCCAGGCAGATCGGTACGGCGTGCGTCCCAGGCCCACCGCTTCTGCGACCGTGAGTTCGGCCGACGGGTGTTCATCCTGACCGACGACGGCGATCGACAACGCGCGACGCCGCGCCGGAAGGCGACCGAGATCGTCGTCGGCCAGTCGGATACGCCCGGACGACGGTTGTTCGAGACCGCACAGGGTTCGGAGCAACGTGCTCTTGCCCGTCCCGTTGGGGCCGACGATGGCGAGCCGGGTTCCGGCCGGGACGTCGAGGTCCACCCCGCGCAGGATCGTACGGGCGCCGCGACGACAGCTGAGGCCCGTCGCGCGCAACGACATCGAGCGTGAGTCGGCGGGCATCAGGATCCGCCGCCGAACACGTACTGACGGCGTCCCATCAGGAACAGGAAGATCGGTGCGCCGATGAGTCCGGTCACGATGCCCAACGGCATCTCGCGCGGCGCCGCGGCCACTCGCGAGATGACATCGACCCACACCAGGAACAGCGCGCCGCCGCAGACCGCGACGGGAATCATCGCGCGGTGCGTCGCACCCACCAGCAGGCGCGCGGCGTGCGGCACGATCAACCCCACGAAGCCGATCCCGCCGGCGACCGCAACCAGGACACCGACCAGGAGTCCCTGCACCGCGAACAAAGCATTACGCATGGCGCGCACCGGAACCCCGAGGGAGGTCGCGGTGTCGGTGCCGGCCGCGTAGGCGTCGAGCCAGGAGTGGATCGCCAGCATCGCGAACACCGTGGCCACGACGACCACACCCGCGATCTGGACTTTCGCCCACGTCGCGCCGGCGACGCTGCCCAGCATCCAGAACATTACGTTGTCGGCGGCATGCGGGTCGGCGGCGGTGAACACCAGCAGCGATGACAACGCCATGAACGCCGAGGACAGGACGACGCCGGACAGGATCAGGCGGAGGGCGGTCAGTCCGCCCTGCGCCCGGGCGACGGCATAGACGGTGATCGACGCCGCGAGCGCGCCGATCAGTGCGCCGCCCGACAACGCCCAGACACCCAGTGCGGCAAACGAACCGAGCGTGATGACCGCCGTCGCGCCGACGGCTGCACCGGCGGACACGCCCAGCAGGTACGGCTCGGCGAGCGGGTTGCGGACGAGGGCCTGCATGACGGCGCCGGCAAGGGCCAGGCCTGCGCCGACGATCGCCGCGAGTATCGAACGCGGTAATCGGAGATCCCAGATGATCACGGCGTGGGCGGCGTCGAGATCATCGCCTTGCAGGCGTCCGGCGACGGTTCGCCAGACGTCACCGATGGGGATCGTCTCGGCGCCGAAAGCAGTGGCGACCGCGACGCTCACCAGCGTGAGCGCGAGAAGAATCAGGGCAAGAGGCAACGACGGAAGTCGCCGTACCGACGTGTCGGTGGCGATCATCGTCGTGCCGTCGGGAGGACGGGACACGTGTGGAACTGCCTTCGGTCTGGGCATCTGTGCGCGAGATGCCGGGTGGACTCGACGAGAACGGCAGGTATTCGGACTCGGGTTCATCCGAACCCGACGCCTTCCCGGGTTGCCCCAGTGGCTTGCTGTCGGGTCCGTCCCCCATACCGCTGCGCGCCAGTCCTGGATTCGCACCAGGTTCCCTGGCACCCGCGTGTGCAGGTGCGACCGCTCTCTGGAGGTGAGGCTAGCAACACTATCGTGGAGATTGCGCCATCGCCCGGTTGGCCGAACCGGGCGCGCGACGTCGGGAGGTCTTACGCTGGGTGCCGACAGTGCCGCGCAACAGTCGCGAATCGAACCGAGGCGGACGGTGATCCGATGGACGGACGACCCACGAAACTTGCCATCATCGGCGCGGGCGCGGTGGGCACCGCGATCGCCTACTCGGCACTGATCCGGGGAGTGGCGCGGACCGTCGCCCTCCTGGACATCAAGGCGCCGAAGGTCACCGCCGAAGTTCTCGACCTCTCGCACGGGCTGGAGTTCGTGCCCCGTGCCGACATCCTCGGATCCGACGACGTGTCGGTGTGCGCCGACGCCGACGTCGTCGTGTTCACCGCCGGAGCCAAACAGAAGCCGGGACAGTCGCGTCTCGAATTGGCCGAGGCCACAATCGGTTTGACCCGATCGATCCTGCCCGGTGTGCTCGAGGTCGCGCCCTATGCGATCTATCTCATGGTGACCAACCCGGTCGACGTCGTCACCTATGCCGCGCAGCGGATCACCGGTCTGCCGTCGAATCAGCTGTTCGGTTCCGGAACCGTTCTCGACTCGTCGCGGCTGCGGTTCCTCATCGCGCAGCACTGTGGGGTGGCGGTCCAGAGTGTGCATTCCTATATCGTCGGCGAACACGGGGACAGTGAGATCCCGTTGTGGTCGTCGGCGACGATCGGCGGGGTGCCACTGACGTCGTGGAAGCCGCTGCCTGGACGTCCGGAGATGGATGCCGTTGCGCGCGAACGTATCCGGAACGAGGTCGTGCATGCGGCCTACGCGATCATCGAGGGCAAGGGTGCCACCAACTACGCCATCGGCCTCGCTGCCACGCGGATTGTCGAAGCCGTTCTGAACGACGAGCATCGTGTCCTGCCGGTCTCGACGGTCGCCTCCGGCTTCTCCGGACTCGAGGATGTATGCCTGTCCCTGCCGACCGTCGTCGACCGCGGAGGTGCGCAGACGCGCCTCGAGGTGCCGCTGTCGTCGGACGAGGAGGCGGGCCTGCTCGCATCGGCGGAGACGCTGCGCGCAATGCAGTCGCGATTCGGGTTGTAGGGCACGATCGTCACTTCCGGCAATGATTCGCTGATTCCGTTCAGCGCTGGCCTTCGGAGGCGGCGATCGTCCTCGAGTCACTGTCCCTCAGGCGGACCAATCTCACTCCAGGATGCGGATGTCGACGCCACGTCGGGGTAGTTTCACCTGGTCACATCGGTGTGAGAGAAGGTTCGACGATGAGTGGTTCGCGCAAGACGGTTCTGGGGTTTGTCGCTGCGGCGTCGATGGCGATCGCACCGCTGATGGCGGCGGCACCCGCCTCGGCTGCGACCGACTACGCCAACTGCAAGGCGCTCAACGCCGACTACCCACACGGTGTCGGACAGCCGGGCGCCGTCGACTCGACAACGAGCACCCCGGTCACGAACTTCACCGTCGACCAGGCCCTTTACGACGCCAACGACGAGAGCGATCGCGACAACGACGGCATCGCCTGCGAGAAGCGCTGACCGCGAGTCACACTGCACCTTCGGCCGGACCTTCACCACGATCATCGGCTGCAGCCCGTCCGGCTACCGTCGGCACGTCTCCCCGGTGCCTGTGCCGGGACGCTTCGTGCGGCGCTGGACGATACCGACCGGGCCGACCGAGCCGCGTGAATTCGACCCGCTCGCTTCGCTCCCGGCGTCGAGCAATTCCGGAGAAGCGCCCGTCGGCGCCGCAGTCGTATCGTCGGGCTCATGATCACCGGAATTGCCATCCACTCCATCTACGTCCTCGACCAGGACGCGGCGCTCGAATTCTACGTCGGCGAGCTCGGGTTCACCGTCGACACCGACGTCGACATGGGATTCATGCGGTGGCTGACGGTCGCACCACCCGGGCAGCCGGACCGTCTCATCCTCCTCGAGAGGCCCGGGCCTCCATCGCTTTCCGACGACGCTGTGGCCAAGGTCCGCGAACTGGTCACGCAGGGCGCGATGCCGGTCACGATCTTCTCGACCGACGACTGCCGGGGTACGCACGCTGCCCTCGTCGCGAAGGGCGTCGAGTTAACCCAGGACCCCGAGGAACAGCCGTACGGGATCGACTGCGCCTTCCGCGACCCGTTCGGGAACAACCTCCGGATGACGCAGCGTGCCACCCAGGAGCGGCCCGTGGGCAAGGACGACGTCGCCCGCTGGTCGCCCGAGAGCTGAGGGGTCTCCGACCTGGCCTTCCCGGCTCGTCCGCGGTCCGATGGAACCGATCGGGCGCGCCGATAGTCTGAACTACATGCGCGACGACAAGCTGCTCACCCGGATCTCCGCCCTCCTGCGACAGGCGGAGAACACCGACAACGAGCATGAGGCCGAGACGTTCATGCAGGCCGCACAGCGCCTCGCCACGGCGTCGTCGATCGATCTCGCCGTGGCCCGCGCGCACGATCCGGCCGCGCGCAGGAAGGTCACCCCGATCTCCCGGCAGATCAAGATCGGCGAGCCGGGCAAGCGTGGCCTGCGCACCTACGTGCAACTGTTCGTGGCGATCACCATGGCGAACGACGTGACAGTAGACGTCGCCAGCAACTCGACTTTCGTCCTCGCCTACGGCTACGAGGCCGACATCGACGCCTGCGAGGCGCTGTACACGTCGCTGATCATCCAGATGGTCGCCGCCAGCGATGCCTACCTGCGGTCGGGGGCGTACAAGGGGGAGACCTTCGCGCGCGTCGTCACGAAGGGCAGCGGCTGGCAGGCGCGCCGGGTGATCGAGGAGAAGCCGCTGTCGCCGATCACCGCGCGCCTCAACTTCCAGTCGGCCTTCGCCGAACGCATCGGCAAACGTCTCAGCGAGGCCCGCGATGCTGCCCGCGAAGAAGCACTCGACGCCGAACAAAAGTCCGGTGAAGCCGAACGTTCGACGGCGCTGGCTCTGCGCAACAAGGAACTCGAGGTCACCGATTTCTACAAGACCGAGTCCACCGCGCGCGGCACGTGGCGACCGTCGAGTGCGTCGGCCGGCTACTCGGAGGCCGCCCGACAGGCAGGGGACCGGGCGGGACGTCGGGCCAAGATCGGTGCCGACCGCGAGTTCGGCGGCGCGCGAGGCGCTCTCGAGGCGTGAACAGCGGTCGGTCGCTGGGCTCAGTCGGTTCGGTCGTACCAGGCGACTGACGGGGTCGGCGTGAACGGAGTGGGGGTCCCGGCCCAGCGCCGCACCCAAGTGCCGACCCGTCCGGGGTCGGTGGCCACGCCATGCACGACGATGGCGGTGACCACCAGGATCGCGGCGAACACGAACAGCCAGCTGATCGCGACGAAAACGACGCCGAGAGTGCCGAAGTAGCGGATCGTGCCCGACGCCAGCGTGGGCAGGGCGATTCGGCTCCCGGCCAGCAGCGCCGTGATCAGCAGACCCGTACCCACACCGTTGAGCGCGAGAAGCCGCAGCGGCACCTGCGTGGACACCAACAGTCGCGGGATCGCGGTGAAGGTTGCCGACCAGATCGCCACCGTCACTCCGAAGATCAGCACGATGCCGAGCAGACCGCTGCCGCCGAGGTGGATGCCGAAGAGCGTCTCGGCGTGGAGGCCGGTCGACAACCCCTGAGCAGTGACCGCGGTGGGGATGAGGAACAGCACGATCACCCAACGCCAGAAGGCGCGCCACGGCAGTTTGGTGACGCCCCAGATCGCGACATACATTCGGCCGAGTGCACGTGACAGGGAGGTGGCGCCGGCGATGGTCATGAGTGCGCCGATGACCCCGAAGGTGGCGAAGGACTGCGGATTGTCCACCGAGGTGTGGTCGAGCCTGCTCACCGGGATGCCGAGTCCGCTCAACGCATCGTCGACGACGTCGCTCCCCGGAAGGGTGAGCAGCAGGATGACGATGGGCAGGATCGAGGTGAACGCCTGGGCGGCGAGGGTCATCGCGCGGTCGGTGACGTCGCCGCGCGCGATGTCGGTGAGGATGCGCAGGCTCAGCGTGGCGCCGGGCAGTCGCAGCACGCGTTGGCCGAACGCGTGCAGGTCGGGACGGCGCATGAGGACTCCCATCGGCTATGGCGGACCCTCATCATCATTGGTGATGCCGTGAGTCCGCGTGACACCGGGCGTGCCCGGTACTACGACGCCGAGCGTCTCGTCTTCCGGCTCTTCGACACCGCGTCCTCCTCGCGCACCGTGCAGCTGGCCGGGACCGAGCTCACGCTGCCCGCCGAGGCCCGGTTCGCCTCGATCGACGCGGTGCGCGACTACGTGGGAAGGGTGCTGGAGCTGCCGAGTGTGCGGTCGAGGTTCCCGCGCGCAGCCGAGCCGGTATCGGTGCGGGAGCGACGCGGCCAGAGTTCGGCGCACTACGCGCGGTCCACGACCGCCGCCGGTGACAGGTTGCTCAGCGCGGAGATCGCGATCCCGTCGTCGGCAGAGGGACGGTGGGCGCTTCGAGAACTCGTGGTCCTGCACGAACTCGCCCACCACCTCGACGACTCCAAGGGGCCGGGTCACGGACGCGGCTTCGTGCTCACCCTCATCGAACTCGTGGGTCTCGTCCTCGGACCCGAGGCCGCATTCGTGTTCCGTGTGGTGCTCGCCGATTCCGGGATCGGGTGAAAACCTTCCTGGAACGCAGAACTCAGTGCCCGGTGATCTTCTTCGCCGAGTGCCCGATCGTGGCCTCGCCGCCGGTCATGATCCTCATGAACTCGCGCTGTTCGGCGGCGCCGCGGAGCGCCGCGCGTTCGCGTCCGCCCGGGCGTTGCGCCCGAACCGATCGGATGATGTTCACCGGGAACCGGATCACCGGATACCAGGGTGGGACGAAGGGCAGGCCCAGTGTGCGCATCGTGGCCGGGCCCAGGAATCCGCTGGTGACCGAGAGGTGTTGTGCGCGAGCGATCTTGCGACGCACCTTCGGGAACCTCGAGTAGTTCCACTGCAACGGATCGTCGGCCATGGGCACCGAGAGCTGCCTGGTCGTCTCGTCGGGCGTGGAGAGTGCGTACGAGGTCTGGAGCAGCACGCGGATCGCGTCGCGGAAGCTCGTGGGCAGGAACTCGTCCCGCACCCCGAGTAGCCATCCGGCGTACCGGGTGAGGTGCGCGACGGCGTCGTATTCGCTGGGGCGGTTGACGAGTCCCATCATGACGACGCCCAGGCTCGGGGAGACCAGTGCTCCGACGAGCGTGGCGGCCATGTCCGTCTGGTTGATGGGGAGTCCCCAGGCGTCGGCCTCCCAGTCGGGCAGAGCGGCAACGTGGCGCCGGACCATCGCGTGGATCAGGCGCACGCGCAGTGTCGACTGGTAGCCGATTTCCTGTGGGCGCAAACCGTTTTCGGTGATGACGTCGGTGGCCCACTGGGTGGTCTCGGCGAACCGGGTGTTCGATCCCTTCTCGAGGGCGCCGGTCCGCAGCAGCGTCTGGTTGAAACCGGCGAACTGGTAACCGCCGAGCAGGGCAACGTCGCGCGCCACGTACAGGCCGTCGGCGCCACCGCTGCGCATGACCCGCGCGGCCTTCTCGATCAGGTCGGGGTCGACCCAGTCGGGGACGGTCTCCACCTCTGTGAAGAACTCGCGCAGCGGGGCCGGGGCGCCGTCGATCGAGTCGATGCCGTTGACGAGGGCACTCTCGAACAACGGGCGCGCCCGGGACATCCCGGCGGTGTGCATCCACTCGACGAGGCGATCTGCCGGTTCGTCACCGACCGTCAGCAGTTCGCCGAGGTGACGAAAGAGTTCGCGGCCGGGTTTGCGCAGTCCCAGTAGGGGCGCGACGAGTCGCAGGCCGATCGGGATCGTGCACGGACCATCCGGGTGGCGCGACGGGATCTTCGGCGCAACAGAGGGCGGTGCGAGGATGCTCGGGGGCGCCTGCGGCGGCGTCGTGGCGCCCCGTGCGGTGGTCATCGGTCGTGCACTCCGATCCGGAGGTTCTGGGTGACGGCTGTCCTCCAAAACGTAGGTCGGCGGTGCAACGGTGTCAATGGGACGAACAAAAAGAATCGTCCCAAAGCGCTGGTAGCGGCGGTGGCCGGCTAGACCCTCGCCGCCTCGGACGTGGCGGCGCTCAAGCCCTCGCCCGCGAGCAGCGTGAGGTAGCTCGGATGGTCGGGGTCGAGGACAAGGCGCTGTTTACGGCCGCGGGCCTTGATCAGATCGGGCACCACGGTGAGGTAGCGGGGGAGGCTCGCCGCGTAGACGTCGACGCGCAGGCGGTGGCCCGGCTGCAGGACCGCGTCGGTCGGGACCAGGTCGACGTCGATGCGAACGGGCTCGTCGGCGGGCACGGGGAGCTTGCGCTTGCGGGACAGGTAGTGATGCGCCGAGAGCAGGCTGCCGTCGGACGCGTAGGTCGACTTGCTGCGGTCCAGCGCACGATTCGACGCCGAGAGGGCGCCGTTGGTGAGCACCGTCGACGTGCCGTCGGGCGCGACGTCGTTCACGGTCACCGCCCAGATCGCCTCATGGGCGGTGGTGGCCACGTTGAGTCGCAGGTTCATCGCGCCACTGATCGGCGTGGCCTCGGTGACCGGTGCGGTGGTGAACGACAGTGCGCCACGCTCCTGGAAGCGTGCGTCCTTCGCGTAGTCGGCGCCGAGGATCAAGGTGGCGCCGGCGGTCACCTGGGTCATGTCGCGGGATCGGAGCCCGCGGGTGTCGGGTCGGACGTGGAGGGACGAGACGCCCTGTGCGGGAGTCGAACCCAACGTCCCGTCGTGTACGGCGTGGTCTGCGGTCGACGACGTGTCGGGCGTCAGGTACAGCCGCTTCGGCGCGACGCCCGGGCGCGGGAAGTTCTGTCGAGCGGTCCAGGCACCGCCCTGCTGCAGCATGGTGACCGGCCCGTAGAACTCGATGCCGTTGCGGTGTCCCTTGAGCCAGCGGTCGAACCAGGCGCGTTCGAGGACGTCGAGACGCGGCGGCGCGAACTTGCCGCCATACCCCGAACCGACGTCGAGGTGATAGCCGTCGCCGACGATCATCTGCTTGCGGCCGGGTTCCATGTTCAACCGCTCGTATACGCCGGTTGCGCTGCGGCCGAACAGATCATGCCAGGCGCCGACGGTGAACGTGGGAGCCTCGATACGGTCGACGATCGGGTCGCGCTCGTCGAAGTACGGGTCGTCGAAGATGCGTGGATCGCGGGCGGTGAGGAAACCCCAGAGGAGCGAGGGGATCTCGGTGGCCGGCGACTTCACCCGGTCGACGGCCCATTTCAGTGCGTGACCCCTGGCGATGTCCCGAATGATGTTGGCGGGGTTGGGAACCCATTTGAGCATGTTCACCGCCGACAGCCATACGGGGATGAACGCCGACGGCATGCCGCCGGTGATGTAGATGTCGCGCACGATGTCGTCGCAACCCTCCACGGCGAACACGGCTTTCAGTTGCGGCGGGCGCTTGTCGGCGGCCTGCAGCGAGTTGATCGCCGAGTACGACCAGCCGGCCAGGCCGACGGTGCCGTCGCACCATTCCTGCTCACTGACCCAGTCGATGATCTCGACCGAGTCCTCCTGCTCGCGCGGGCCGAGAATCTGCCACTTGCCGTGGCTCGCACCGGTACCGCGGACGTCGACGACCACCTGCACGTAGCCGCTGCGTACGAGATTGCGGTTGATGCCGAAGACGTCGAAGACACCGCCCGACAGCGTCTGGGTGAGGGTGGTGAGGCCCTCGAGTGCGGTGCCGGTCGCATCGATCGACGCCGACGCGGTGTGCAGCGCCTTGCCGAGCACGGGTGCGTGCAGCGCCTGGTCGATGAAGTCGATGGCCGCCCGGTTGTACGGGTTGATGTTGACGATCGCGGGGTAGGGGGTGAGGACCGTCTGCCCGAACCGGTTGGCGGGGCGGATCACGGTGGCGCGCAGAATCACCCCGTCGCTCATGGTGATCGAGACGTCGCGGTCGATGGCCACGCGCGGGTACAACTGCTTGCCGTCGACCTGCTCGCGCCAGCGGATGCCGTCGGCACCTCCGGTCGGGTCGCCGAGGGGGAGGGTGCCGAAATGGGGTGCTTCCGTGGGGCGTCGCGACGGTGAAGGAACCGGCCGCGCACGGCGTTCCGCGGGATCCAGCTGATACGTCATGGTGCACCACCCTGCCTGGGGTGAGAGGTGTCGCACCGGGAGTGCTGCTGGTCGAGATGGCCGGGTGGACACCGACACCCCTTCGTGTCGGTCGTGAGCGCCGGGCCGGCTCCGCTGGCTGCGGAAATCAGTGTGTTCCAGGTCACCTCACGCGTTCGCTGAAGAATAGCTCAGCTCCGGTATCGGATGGCTAACCAGGTGGCCTCGGTTTGGCCATCGGAGGTCTACGGCTGGTCACATTCCGGTAGCGACAGGTCGATCGCGGCGGCCGCCTCGAGAACCATCCACGCCGACAGTTGCACCGACAGGTCGCGTTCGGGGACCTCCGAGGGCATCACCGCACCCGCCACGAACTGGGCTTTCTTGCCCGCGGCGGTGGGTACGACGGCCTGGCTGCGCCAGTCGCTGGGAAATACGACGCGGCCGCGGACCTCGGTGCGGTTCGACCACGCCGCATCGGCGCTCGAGATCACGATCCGGGCTGCCCGGGCACGCAGTTCATCCGAACCGTCGACATCCGGGAGGTCGGTGGCGATGAGCCCGAGATAACGGGCGAGCACCCCGTGGAACAGACCGCCGTCGCCACCACCTCCGCCGTGGATCACCCCGTCGGTGCACGAATGCTTCTCGACGGCACCGAGCAGACGGGCCAGACGGTCCAGATGTCGCTGGTCACCGGTTGCGCGGAAGGCTTCCAGCTCGGCGCCGAGAACGACGCCCTGACAGTAGGTATAGGTACCGGTCTCGGCCTTCAGTGAACCGTCGGGCTGCTTCTTCAGGCCGTCGATGACCAGGTGCGTCTTCGGGTCGATGAGGTTGGCGTCCATCCAATCGCACATCGCCACAGCACGTTCGACGTGACCGGTACGGGCGACCAGGATCGCGGCGGGGCCGTTCGCCGGGGCGTTGAAGAACTGGTCGGTCGTGCGCCAGGGGATGCCGCCGCCGTCCTCGGGGACCCACGCGTCGAGCATCCGTCGCGTCAAGACCTCCAGGCCCCGCCGGTGGTCGAGGTCGAGGTGACGGTCGGCGCGTTCGATCGCCAACCCCAACCAGGCCATGTCGTCGTAGTAGTTGTTCGTCCACCGTCCGAGGTTGCGGACCTTGATCCCGCGCACCACCCGATTCGCGTCGTCGGCGACATCGGGATCGAAGGAACGGTCGCCGTACCCCGAGCCCTCGGGTCGGTGGATCGCGGCGTCGACGAGCAGGTCGACGAGATGCGCATGCCACCAGTAATGCCAGGATCCGAGATGCGCCGCGACGAACCCGATCGGCCACGCGACCGCCGCCGTGCGCGTCGCCGGCAACCAGAAGGCCCGCTGCAGGTGCCGCGCCGTGACAGCGTCCATGGCGGCCTGCGCCCGCTCGTTGGGGTCGTGCACCTCGGTCGATTTGGTTTGTTCCCCCACAAGGACGTAGCCTAGTCGTCGGTGTGATGCACAACCGTGCGTCGTATCGGTTCAACCAGAGACCGTTGGTCGTCGGGAACTCCCGAACGAAGGCGCGACAGAGTCGCCGGCCCACGCAGGATGAACGAGGAATGTGGTCCCACACATCAGTGTGCGTCTTCACGCCCCGTGCCTGCGTGCCGGGGCGTTTGTCATTTCCGCCGTCGATCGCCTCCACGGCCCGTCGCTCAGTTGAACCCGACCAACTCAAGTGACGAGGAGAGGAGGCGAAGTATGGCCAAGTCCGAAAAGGTCGCCGCTGTTGCGGAGATCGCAGAGCAGTTCAAGGGCTCCACGGCGGCAGTGGTCACGGAATACCGTGGACTCACCGTCACCCAGATCTCCCAGCTGCGACGTTCCCTCGGTGAGGGTGCAACCTACTCCGTCGCCAAGAACACCCTGGTGAAGCGTGCCGCAGCTGATGCGGGCGTGGAAGGGCTCGACGAGCTGTTCACCGGTCCGACCGCCATCGCCTTCATCGAAGGTGAGCCGGTTGTGGCCGCGAAGGCGATCAAGACGTTCGCCAAGGACAACAAGGCTCTGGTCATCAAGGGCGGGTACATGGACGGCCGCGCGCTGTCCGTTGCCGAGATCGAGCAGATCGCCGACCTTGAGACCCGTGAGGTCTTGCTGGCCAAGCTCGCCGGCGCCATGAAGGGCAACTTGGCTAAGGCAGCCGGTCTGTTCAACCAGCCGGCATCGCAGGTCGCGCGTCTCGCAGCGGCCCTGCAGGAGAAGAAGAACGAAGCCGGCGAATAACTCGCCGCACCAAAGCCAGTCCCCGGACCGTACGGGGATGCACACCAACCCCGTACGGGGACTTACAGGAAGGACGCCACCATGGCGAAGCTCACCGCTGACGAGCTCATCGAGCAGTTCAAGGAACTGACCCTGCTGGAGCTCAGCGATTTCGTGAAGAAGTTCGAAGAGGTCTTCGAGGTCACCGCGGCCGCTCCGGTCGCCGTTGCCGCTGCAGGCGCACCGGCTGCCGGTGGCGCCGAGGCTGCTGCCGAGCAGGACGAGTTCGACGTCATCCTCGAGGGTGCCGGCGACAAGAAGATCCAGGTCATCAAGGTCGTCCGCGAGGTCGTCTCGGGTCTGGGCCTGAAGGAGGCCAAGGACCTCGTCGAGGGTGCTCCGAAGGCTCTCCTGGAGAAGGTCGACAAGGAGGCCGCCGAGGCTGCCAAGGCCAAGCTCGAAGAGGCCGGCGCCAAGGTTTCTGTCAAGTAAGACTCTCTTACTCGACTCCACGAGCCCGGGACAGCGTTTGCTGTCCCGGGTTCGTTGTCGTTCGGGGGTCTGGATTGATGTCGCGCGCGACCTCGATCCGGCCGCGCGAGCTCGGCTGAGTGTGCGTCGCCGGGTTGATGGCCGCCCGAGCGGGGTGGCCGAACGTGGGTACCGATCGTCGCGCTCTCACCTTCGCCGACCCCGGTCGGAGAGCGTCGGGGAATCGTGGAGTCGTGCGCAGATGATCGCGGCCGGGCTGCCGCTGCCTCGTGTCCAGCACACGTTCCAGATCCCCGATGGGGAAGCGAGGTCGGACTCCGACGGGGACGGCCGAGTCGTCGGTGAGTTCGACGGCCTGCAGAAGTATGGTCGGCTGCTGCGCCCGGGGAGACGGCGGCCGCAGCGTTGATCCGCGAGAAGAAGCGAGAGGACGCGCTCCGGGCGCAAGGAATCATGGCGATCCGCTGGACCTGGTCCACTCTGGAACGCGGAGAGTTGGTCGAATCGATTCGGCCTTGGGTGGTGCCTGCCGGACTCCTGGCGGCCTGACCGGACCGTACTCCGGGGGATGGTTGGTGCGCTTCGTGGACGTCCGTCTCCCGACGGCAAGTCGCGTGCGACTCCATTCCGGCCCAACGACTTCGGTCGATGTCGCACGGTCGAAACGGCGTCCACCCGAGTGACCTGCGACTCTGCGTCGGGCGTCACAGGGGGTGGTTATGTCCGACTTCCCTCACTTCGTTCCATCCGCTAATGTCATCGACGCGACGAGGGTTACCGGTTGGTAGCTTCCTCGTCGTCAACGCTGAGTAGCTCCGGTCGCGTTGTGGGTGGACTCTGGTCGGTTACAGTGACCCCAACCACAAATGCCACCGGCTGGTGTGCGGCCACACCGTGGCCGCTCTCGGGGGCAGCGAACGTCTGGAGGAAGTTGTGGGTGTAGAGGTCAGTGTCGAGGGGCTCACCAAGTCGTTCGGATCTCAGAACATTTGGCGTGATGTCACTCTGACCCTTCCGGAGGGAGAGGTCTCCGCACTGCTCGGACCGTCGGGTACGGGTAAGTCGGTGTTCCTGAAGACCTTGATCGGTCTGCTGCATCCCGAGCAGGGCTCGGTGATCATCGACGGCACCGACATCACGCAGTGCTCGGCGAAGGAGCTCTACGAGATCCGTAAGCTGTTCGGCGTCCTCTTCCAGGACGGTGCGCTGTTCGGTTCGATGAGCCTGTTCGACAACATCGCGTTCCCCCTTCGTGAGCACACGAAGAAGAAGGAGAACGAGGTCCGCGACATCGTCATGGAGAAGATCGACCTGGTCGGTCTGACCGGTGCCGAGGACAAGCTCCCCGGCGAGATCTCCGGCGGTATGCGCAAGCGCGCCGGCCTGGCCCGCGCCCTCGTTCTCGATCCCCAGATCATCCTGTGCGACGAGCCGGACTCGGGTCTGGATCCGGTTCGTACCGCCTACATCTCGCAGCTGTTGATCGACATCAACGCGCAGATCGACGCGACGATCCTGATCGTGACGCACAACATCAACATCGCTCGTACGATCCCGGACAACATCGGCATGCTCTTCCGCAAGGAACTGGTGATGTTCGGTCCGCGCGAGCAGCTGCTGACCTCGGAGCAGCCGGTGGTCAAGCAGTTCCTCTCCGGCGACCGTTTCGGTCCGATCGGCATGTCCGAGGAGAAGGACGAGGCCGTCCAGAAGCAGGAAGAGGCGATGCAGGCCGCGGGTATCTCCGGTGGTGGCACCAAGGAGGACTTCACCGAGATCATCCCGCAGGTCCAGCCCAATCCCGGTATGCCCGAGCGCAAGGCCGTCGCCCGTCACCGTGAGCGCGTCCACGCGATGCTGCCCGACCTGCCGAAGAATGCGCAGGAGGCGATCCTGCGCAGCCAGGAGCAGGAAGACCAGATCCGCGCCGAGAGCCGCGCGCACGCCGAGGGCATGGCGAACGAGGGCGGCGGGCGCCACGGCAATTCGGGCGACAACGAATGGACCAAGGCCTCGGACGGGAACGTGGCCGTCGCCGACCCCAAGACCGACGTCATCGACTACGGCGGCAGCGATGCGCCGACCGAGCAGTGGCAGACGCCCGGTGGCGGCGACGCACTGACCAAGCCCAGTCATCGTGCTGCTGACGGGAACGAAGGGCGGACCATCTAGGGATGACGAATGCCACCACGCGTGGCGTCGACCGAATCGCGCAGGCCGGAACAGGTGCTCTCGCCCAGACCGGCAATATTGTTCAGCTCTTCGTCGATGTTGCACGCCAGACCTTTGTGCGCCCGTTCCAGTGGCGGGAGTTCATCCAGCAGGCGTGGTTCATCGCCAGTGTGACGATCCTGCCCACCGCCCTGATCGCGATTCCGTTCGGCGCCATCGTCTCCTTGCAGACGGGCTCGCTGATCAAACAGCTCGGTGCCGAGTCGTACACCGGTGCGGCCAGCGTGCTGGTCGTCATCCAGCAGGGGTCGCCACTGGTGACCTCGCTGCTCATCGCGGGTGCGGCCGGATCGGCGGTCGCCGCCGACCTCGGTTCGCGCACCATCCGTGAGGAGATCGACGCCATGGAGGTGCTGGGCATCAACCCGATCCAGCGTCTCGTGGTCCCGCGCGTGCTGGCCATGGTCCTGGTCGCGATGCTGCTCAACGGCCTCGTCGCCGTCATCGGCATCGGTGGTGGTTACTTCTTCAACGTGGTGGTGCAGGGTGGCACCCCGGGCGCCTACCTGGCGTCGTTCGGTGCTCTCGCCCAGTTGCCCGATCTCTATGTCTCGACGCTGAAGGCAGCCATCTTCGGTGTGCTGGCCGGCGTGGTCGCCTCCTACAAGGGGCTCAACCCCAAGGGCGGACCGAAGGGTGTGGGTGACGCCGTCAACCAGAGCGTCGTCATCACCTTCCTGCTGCTGTTCCTCGCCAACCTGATCATCACTGCGGTCTACCTGCAGATCGTTCCGCCGAAGGGGAGCTAGACGTGACCGATGGTGGCGGTGGCGTGACGATCGCCAAGAGCAGGCCCGAGTACTACATGTACGAGGCCCGCAAACAGCTGGGCAAGCCACTCAAGGTGCTCGACGGTGCCGGCGAGCAGATGTCGTTCTACGGCCGCACGCTCGCGTGGATGCCGAAGACGCTGGTGCACTACACCCGTGAGGTCATGCGCCTGCTCGCCGAAGTCGCCTTCGGCTCGGGCGGACTCGCGGTCATCGGCGGCACCATCGGCGTGATGGTGCTGATGTCGGGCTTCACCGGCGTCGTCGTCGGCCTGCAGGGTTACGCCGCGCTCGACCAGATCGGGTCGCAGGCCCTGACCGGCTTCCTCTCGGCCTACGTGAACACCCGTGAGGTGGCGCCCCTCGTGGCCGGCCTCGCCCTGTCCGCGACCGTCGGTTGTGGCTTCACCGCTCAGCTCGGCGCCATGCGGATCTCCGAGGAGATCGACGCCCTCGAGACGATGGCCGTGCCGTCGATCCCGTTCCTGGTGTCGACCCGCGTGATCGCCGGCTTCATCGCCGTCATCCCGCTGTACGTGCTGGGTCTGCTGTCGGCGTATCTCGCCTCGAGAGTGGTGACGACTGTCTTCAACGGGCAGTCCGGCGGCTCGTACGACCATTACTTCAACCTGTTCCTGCCACCGGCCGACGTGCTCTGGTCGTTCGGCAAGGTGCTGGTCTTCGCCTTCGTGATCATCCTGGTGCACTGCTATTACGGCTACTACGCATCCGGTGGTCCGGCAGGTGTGGGCGTGGCCGTCGGCCACGCGGTCCGAGCGGCGTTGGTCCTCATCGCGGTCCTCGATTTCTTCCTGGGACTCGCCATCTGGGGCACCACCACGACGGTCAGAGTGGGAGGTTAGGCGTGTCGACCCTGCGTAAGAGGCTGCTCGGCCTGGTCTTCTTCATCGTGGTCGCACTGTTCCTGACCGCGACCATCACCAAGTTCAACAAGACGTTCCAGGATTTCACCGACGTCACCCTGTTGACCGACTCCACCGGCAACGCGCTCCCCGCGAACGCCGACGTGAAGGCGCGCGGCATGATCGTCGGCGAGGTCCGCGCGGTCAAGCCCGCGCCGGACGGCTCGGTGGAGGTCATCCTCGGCCTCGATCCGACCAAGGCCTCGGAGCTGTCCGACAAGACCACCGCGCGCATCCTGCCGAAGACGCTCTTCGGTGAGCGGTACGTGGCGCTGCAGGTTCCCGAGGACAACAACGGTCCGACGCTGAAGAACGGCGCGACCATCGAGACCGACAAGAGCGGCAACGCTCTCGAGGTCCAGCAGTTGTTCGACGACCTGCTGCCGGTGCTCGAGGCGATCCCGCCGCAGGATCTCAACGCGACGCTCACCTCGCTGTCGAAGGCGCTGTCGGGTCGCGGCGAGCAGCTCGGCACCACGCTCGAGGAGCTCGACGAGATCTTCGGCGAGGTCAACAAGAACCTGCCCGACCTCGAGGGCACCCTCGAGGGTCTCGCGACCTTCTCGCAGACCTACTCGCAGGCACTGCCCGACGTCGTCGACGCACTGGACTCGTTCCGCACCACGTCGAACACCATCGTCGAACGCCAGGGTGATCTGCGGACACTGATCGCGACCCTCGGTGTGGCCTCGGATGACCTCACCGGTTGGCTCCGCCAGAACCGCACCGACCTGATCGACCTCGCCGTCGACTCCGAGCAGCTCCTCGTCGGGCTGGCCAAGCAGTCCCCGACGTTCGTCTGCACGTTCCGCAACTTCGCGGGTCTGGTCCCCGAATCACGCAACATCGTGGGTCAGGGCACCGAGAACCCCGGCGTGCGCGTGAACCTGCAGTTCGTCAACCCCCGTGGCCGATACCTACCGAACCAGGACGAACCCCGCTTCATGGATCTCGACCCGCCCGCCGTGTGCTACGAGCCCGCCAAGGACGGTCGCCCGTTCCCGCAGTACCCGGGTGGCGGCCTCGCCGACGGCAGCTACCAGCCGCCGTCACGCAACGCCGGCCCGCGCACCGTCAAGTCGCTCCCGCAGCCGCAGTTCAGCGGCATCCCCGCGGGATCGGTCAAGCCCAACCCGTTCGACGACCCGGACTACCGCAAGCAGCTCCAGGTCATCTACGGCGCGACCACCGGTGAGACACCGGAGTCGGTGCCGACCTGGGTCACGATGATCGCCGGCGGCGCCCTCCAGGGAGCGAAGGTCGACATCAAATGAGGTCGATCGTCGCGCCCCTGGTCAAGCTGATCATCTTCGCGGTCGTCACCGTGGTCACCACCAGCCTGCTCGCGCTCACCATCGCGAACGCCGGTGGTGACGGTGACGCGAAGTTCAAGGCCGTCTTCTCTGACGCCACCCTGCTGAACTCCGGAGACGACGTCCGTATCGCCGGTGTTCGCGTCGGACAGGTGGAGAAGGTCGAGGTCTACGACCGCAACCGGGCGATGGTCTCGTTCAACGTCGACCGCGACCGGTTGCCGGACGGCACCCAGCTCTACATCCGCTACCGCAACCTCACTGGTCTGCGGTACCTCGGACTCGAGCAGGGAGCGGGCGACCCGACGAAGACCGTGGGGCAGGGCCACACCTTCGGACTACAGCCGGGACGGGTCGACACGCATCCGCCGGTGAACCTCACCGAACTGTTCAACGGTTTCCGTCCGCTGTTCCAGCAGCTCTCGGCCGAGGACGTCAACAAGCTGACCGAGCAGATCATCGCGATCTTCGACGGTCAGGGCGGCTCGATCACGCGCCTGGTCAGCGACACCGCGGACCTGACGAACGCGATCGCCGACAAGGACAAGGTCATCGGTGACCTGATCGGCAACCTCACCAAGGTGCTCGACACGGTCAACCGCAACGACGAGCAGTTCACCAGCCTCCTCGACAACACCGAGAAGCTCGTGACCGGCCTTGCCGCACAGCGCGGTTCGGTCGGCTCGGCGATCAGCTCGGTCTCGAACCTGACCTCGGTCACGGCGAACATCCTCGGTGCGACACGTCCGTCCATCCAGGGCGACATCGCCGGTCTGAAGTCGCTCGCCGACCAGATCAACAAGCGCGACAAGGACATCGAGGAGACGCTGACCAACCTGCCGATCAAGCTGCAGAAGATCGGCCGGGCCGCGACCTTCGGCTCCTGGTTCCAGTTCTATCTGTGCGGCATCGACGTGGTCGCCGGCACCGGCAAGTCGCCGCTGTTGACGCAGCCGCTGGTACCGCTGCCCGACATCAATCACGTGCTCTACACCAGCGCGGCAACCCGCTGCTGGGCCGACGAGAAGCCAGGGGGGTGACCACGATGGCAGATCAGAACGACAACAAGGACGACGCAGCCGAGGCGGATGCGCCGAAGCAGCACCCCCATCGCCGGTTCGGTGGTCGACGCAGTCCGGTGAGCATCGGTGCCATCGGCATCCTGATCCTGATGATGCTGGGACTCAGCGCGTTCTACCTGACCGACGTCCCGTTGCTGGGTGCGGGAGCCCGCTACACCGCGGAGTTCTCCGAGGCCGCCGGGCTCAAGCCCGGCAACGAGGTGCGCGTCGCCGGTGTGAAGGTCGGCGAGGTCGACGACGTCAAGCTCAACGGCGACAAGGTCGACGTCACCTTCAAGGTGGAGAACACCTGGATCGGTGACCAGACGCAGGCGTCCATCCAGATCAAGACGATCCTCGGTCAGAAGTACCTGTCGCTGAACCCGCGCGGCAGCGAACCCGCCGATCCCGACGTCCCGCTGACCGACACGGTCGCCCCGTACGACGTCATCGAGGCCTTCTCGGCGGCGGCGAACCAGATCGAGGACTTCGACAACGACCAGCTGGCCGAGTCGATGCGCGTGCTCTCCGATGCCTTCTCGGGCACCGCAGGCACCACCGGTCCGGCACTTGACGGCCTGGCGCGTCTGTCCAACACGATCGCCAGCCGCGACCAGGAGGTGCAGAAACTCCTGGCCGCAACCAAGGACACCTCCAAGCTGCTCGCCGATCGCAACGAGGAGTTCGTACGCCTCATCGGCGGTGCCGGACAGCTGCTGGACGAACTGAACAACCGGCAGCAGGCCATCTCCTCGCTGCTCGCGAGCACGACGAGCCTCGGCGACTCGCTCACCGGGATCGTGCGCGACAACGAGGAACAGATCGGACCGGCGCTCGACGCGCTGAAGGGCGTCAATGAGCTGCTACAGCGTCAGAACCAGAACCTCAACGACTCGATCAAGTACATGGCGCCGTTCTACCGGCTCTACGCCAACGTGCTCGGCAACGGTCGCTGGTTCGAGTCGTCCGTCGTGAACCTCCTGCCGCCGGCACTGCCGCAGCAGAACACGACACGTCCGCCCAACAAGAAGACGCTCGAACAGAACAACGGCGGAACGGAGGCAGGCTGATGACCGCACCAGACCTGACACAGACCTCCGGTCCCGGCCGCTGGTTCACCCCGCGCCACATCGTGGCCCTCGTCCTCGGACTGATCCTCGCGCTGGTCGTCGCCGGCGCACTGTGGTGGGTGTTCTCGTCGATGGGGACCACCAAGATCACCGCGACCTTCAAGCGGTCGGTCGGCATCTACTCCGGTTCCGACGTCCGCATCCTCGGTGTCGCCGTGGGCAAGGTCGACTCGGTGACGCCGCAGGGCGACACCGTGAAGGTGACGATGACCGTCGACCGCGGCATCACCCTGCCCGAGGACGTCCGTGCCGTGCAGGTGATCCCGTCGGTCGTCGCCGACCGTTACGTGCAGCTGACCCCCGCCTACTCCGGTGGGCCGAAGGCCGGGCGGGACATCACTCTCGGCGTGGACCAGACCATGGTCCCGGTCGAGGTCGACGAGCTCTACGCCAGCGTCAAGGAACTGTCCGACGCGCTCGGTCCCGACGGTGCCAACAAGACCGACGGCACCGGACGGCAGGGTGCGGTGAGCGAACTCGTCGCGACCGGTGCCGCAAACCTCGAAGGCAACGGCGACAAGCTCGGCGCCGCCATCGAGAACCTGTCGAAGGCCAGCACGACCCTCAGCGATTCGCGCGGGAACCTCTTCGACACCGTCAAGAACCTCAACACCTTCGTCGGCGCCCTGCGCGAGAACGACGCCCAGGTGCGGCAGTTCAACACGCAGATGGCGTCGTTCAACAAGTTCCTCGCCGGTGAGCGCGAACAGCTCGCAGCTGCGCTGAACAAGCTGTCCGTCGCGCTCGGCGACGTGGCGGGATTCCTCGACGACAACCGCGAGCAGATCGGTGAGACCGTCAAGGACCTGCAGCCGACGACGCAGACACTGCTCAACCGCAAGGACAATCTCAAGGAGATCCTGACGGTCCTGCCGGTCACCATCAGCAACCTGATCAACGCCTACGACGCGGAGTCGGGGACCCTGGCGATGCGCCTGACCATCCCGGATCTGCAGGACCTGATCGGTGCGCAGTGCCGTCTGCTCGACCTCGGCCAGTTGCTCCCGGGCAATCCGCAGGCCACGCAGTTCAGCAACACGCTCCGTCCGCTGATCAGCCAGTGTGAGGCACTCGGCAAGCAGATCACCGACGGCGTGCTCGAGCCGATGCTGCCCGTCCTGCCCTTCGGCATCATGAGCAACAACAAGCTGCAGAAGGCTCCGGTACCCGGCACGGTCCCCGGTAATCCCGATCCCGAGCTCGGTTCGGCCGCCACGACCAAGCCGAAGCCGACCACGTCGAAGCCGAAGCCGACGACTTCCAAGCCGTCGCCGTCGAGCACTCCGCGTCCCCGGGGAGGCAACTGATGAACCGACGGTCCATGCGAATGGCCCTGGCCGGTGCAGCCCTGTCACTCACGGTTCTCGTGTCGGGCTGTATGTCCAACGGCATCCAGTCGTTGCCGCTGCCCGGCGGCGTCGACACCGGCAGCAACCCGCGCACCTACAAGATCCAGTTCGACGACGTGCTCGACCTGGTGCCCCAGTCGATGGTCAAGCGCGACGGCATCCCCGTCGGCCGCGTGACCAAGGTCGAGGTGCCGAACGATCAGTGGTTCGCCCAGGTCACGGTCGAGGTCAAGAACGAGGTCGACCTCTCCGACGAGTCCGAGGCGAGCGTTCAGCAGACCTCGCTCCTCGGCGAGAAGTTCGTGTCACTGAGCGAACCGGAGGACAGCGCGAAGGCTCCGCGCCAGAACCCGGCCGAGCCGATCCCGGTGTCGCGGACGCGTACCGCCACCGACATCGAGCAGGTCCTCGGTGCTCTGGCACTGCTGCTCACCGGCGGTGGTATCAACCAGATCCAGCCGATCGTCACCGAACTGAACAAGGCGCTCGACGGCCGGGCCGGCAAGGTCCGCGACCTGATCGACCAGACCGAGAAGCTGATCGCCGGCCTCAACCGCCAGCGTGACGACATCATCGGCGCGATCGACGGGCTGGCCGACCTGTCCGAACGGACCGCGGCGCAGACCGAACAGATCGACCGCATCCTCAAGCAACTGCCCGAGGGCATCGAGGTGCTCGAGGAACAGCGCCCGCAGTTCGTCGACCTGCTGACCAAGCTCGACGAGCTCGGCCAGGTCGGCACCGACGTGCTCGGCAAGTCGCGCAAGGCCCTGATCAACGACCTCAAGGCGCTGCGTCCGGTGCTGACCCAGCTCGCCGCGGCCGCCCCGGACGCGATCACCGCAGCACCGCTGATCCTCACCCACCCGTTCCCGGACTGGCTGCTGCCCGGCGTCAAGGGCGATGCGACCAACCTGTTCATGACCCTGGACCTGCGCATCCTCAACCAGATCGAGGCACTCGGCGTGGGGCAGGGGACACCGAAGTACTCGCCGCCGGCCCGCGTGAAGGTGCCCGTCGACAAGCGGAACCCGTACTACGGCGGTAACGGACCTCGCTACGGCTGGCCGACCATCACGCTGTTGCCGCCCGGCCCGAACTGGCGGCCGGGACCGAACACGCCGCCGTCCGGCGGGCGTTACCCGGCGGCATCGTTCTCACGATCGGCCGAGGGCGCCGGCCCGATGCCCGCGCCTGCGAAGCCGGGACAGGGCATTCTCGACGGCCCGCTCGCGGCGTTGGGTATCGCACCCAAGTCGCAGGCACCTACAGGAGCAGGACGATGACCAGCAGACTCGTCAAGATCCAGCTGATCGTGTTCGTCGTCGTCGGCCTGATCGCGCTGGTGTATGTCGGTGCCAAATATGCGCGGCTCGACAAGCTCGCCGGTGTCGGCATGTACACGGTCACCGCGGAGCTGCCCGATTCCGGCGGCATCTTCACCAACGCCGAGGTCTCGTATCAGGGCGTGCCGGTCGGACGCGTCGGCGGGATGACGCTGACCAAGACCGGCGTCGACGTGAAGCTCGACATCGACTCCGGCGGCCCGGACATCCCGGCGTCGGCGACCGCGGTCGTCGCGTCTCGTTCGGCGATCGGTGAGCAGTACGTCGACCTCCAGCCGACCTCCGCGGAGGGGCCGTACCTGAAGGACGGCGACGTCATCACGAAGTCCAAGCTGCCCGAGCCGCTGGAGGACGTCGTGAAGTCGGCGATCGACTTCACCTCGTCGATCCCGGTGGACGACCTGAACATCGTGATCACCGAGCTCGGGAAGGCGTTCAACGGTCAGAGCGAGAACCTGACCCGCCTCGTCGACTCGCTGGGGAAGCTGTCGCGTGCAGGCGTCGACAACCTGCCCCAGGTCGTGTCGCTGATCCAGGACTCGAACGTCGTCCTCGAGACGCAGGCCGACCAGTCGGATGCGATCCTCACGTGGTCGCGGAACCTCAACCTGGTCACCGCGACTCTCGCGACCTCCGATCCCGACCTGCGTCGTCTGCTCACCACCGGCACGCTGTCGGCGACGGAGATCTCCGAGCTCATCCAGAAGAACGGCAACGACATCTCCAAGGTGGTGAAGGACCTCGCCGAGGTCTCCCGCACCATCGAGCCGGCGACCTACAACATCTCGACGACCGTCGCGATGCTGTCCGCGCTGTCGGCCGGTAGCCACTCGCCGGCGCCCGGTGACGGCCAGATCCACTTCGGCGTCGTCCTCGAGACCAACAACCCCGCCGCATGTACCCGGGGCTACGAGAGCACCGACGCGCTCATGGCCGAGATGCGACGCAAGAACCCGAACTTCGACAAGCACTACGACGAATTCCCGTTCAACACCGAGGCCAAGTGCACCGTGCCGCTCGGCAATCCGACGGGTGTGCGCGGTGCGGATCGTGCGCAGTACGCGAATCCCGCGTACCCGCAGCCGTGGGACTCCACGCCGAAGAAGGACCCCGACAAGCTGAACCTCAACCCGCTGGCCCAGCAGCTCGCAGCGCTGCTCGGCGTGCGGCCCAAGTAGACGAACGCAGGCCGTCCAGGGCCCGGACTCCGCTTCCCGGTGGACTCTCGGCCTTGGCCCGCGCTCAGGAGCGATCTATACAGTGTCTTCTGCTATGACTGGCACCCCCGAACCCTCAGACCCAGCACACTCGGACACTGATCCGACCGAGACGAGCACCCGCCCCGCGGTGACGCGGATCGCCGGTGTCGCGCCGCTCGCCCTGGCGATCATCGCGGTGATCGCGGCGACGGTCTGCGTGGTCGTGTTCGGAGTGCGCGCCTATGACGTCTACGCGAACCAGTACCCCGCGCAGCAGACGCGTGACGACGCCACCCAGGCGGCCGAGCAGGCCGTACTGAACGTCACCACGATCGACCCCACCGATCTCGACGGCTTCAAGAAGCGTGCCGAGGCCTCCCTGACCGGTAAGGCCAAGGACGAGGTGCTCGGCGGCAAGGACGGCAGTGTCCTCGACATGCTGTCGCAGGCGGGACCCGAGGCCGCGAAGCTCAGCGCGCGCCTGGTGCGCAGCGCACCGACCGAGGTCAACCCCGACGAAAAGAAGGCCAAGGTCCTCGTCTACGTCAGCACGACCCTCGAGCGGCCCGGCCAGCCCGGCGTCGACGAGACGCGCGGATTCGACGTGAGCATGGTCAAGGACGGCGACCTCTGGAAGGCCGAGAACCTCCTCGGCCTGGAAGGCATCGCCTACGCAGACGCGGGTCAGGCCGGAAACGGCCAGGCGCCCGCGCCGGCACCGGGAGGCGGAAACTGATGGCCCAGAACCCGAAGAAGCCCGCAGGAAAGCGTCGTCCGACGCCGAAGGTCGCCGGACACACCCGTCCCGGCCGGCCGGAGTCCGACGAGGTCACCACCGACACTGGTGTCTCCCCGTCGACGTCCGACGAGCCGACCACCGACGCAGGTGTCTCCATGTCGAAGTCCGACGAGGTCACCACCGACGAGGCGCCCGCCACGCCCGACCTCACCAAGTCTGATTCCAGCAAGCCCGACCTGACCAAGCCGAAGAGGCCGGTCTCCCGGGTCTCGACCCTGCGTCCCAGCGCGACCGACCCGACCGCGGCGGACGCGGCGTCGGACACCTCCGCGGACGGCCCTCGTGGCCGGCGGGGGAGCGGCGTGGGCGAGAAGGTGCGGTCGACCCCGCTCGCGGCGATCCTCGCCGCGGTCGCGGTGGTGCTCGGCATCGTCGCCCTGGTCCTCGCCTTCCACCCCGGCGCGAGCATCGGCCCGAACAAGGCCTTCATCGAGCGCGAGGCCACCTCGGAGCTGACCGGGCAAGCGCAGCAACGGATCTGCGCGGTGTTCGGTTACGAGCACACCGAGCTCGACGACTGGCAGAAGCGCGCACAGGATGCCCTGACGGGGCAGGCGCGCGAGGAGTTCGACAAGACCTTCAAGGCGCAGAAGGACCTGATCACGCAGACCAAGACCGGTGCCGAGTGCCGGGTCGACGCCCTGGGCGTCAAGGACCTGACCGGCGACCGTGCGACCGTGATCGCCAACCTGATCATCAGCGAGACGCAGAACAGCATGGCCACCAACAGCGGGGCCCCGCGTGCGCAGTTCGCCATGGTCAGGGAGGGCGACACCTGGCGGATCCAGGGCGTCGAGCCGTTCTGATCGCCAGGTCGCCGGGTGAGTCCGGGGACAAGTTCGCGAAATTGGCGCGTACCGCTTGACGTTTGGGCGTTGTCGGGCCAGTCTGTGACCAGCGATTGAGTGCAGGCAGCCACCCGTGCGAAATCGTTTCTTGACGGGCTTGACAAAGTACGTCTATTTTCTGCTACAGTTGGACGTTGCGCTGGCTGCCTCCTGTCCATCAATCGATCCTTCTACGGCCACTCTTAGTTGTGTGTGCTGCGGTGATCGCCGATCTCAGGGTGTCACCAGCGAACGGCCCATCAAGCCACCGCACATCTAGGTTGTGAATAACGTCGTGTTGGAAGGACGCATCTTGGCAGTCAACCGCCAGTCCACCTCAACAATCCCCGGCGCGCCGCATCGCGCGTCGTTTGCAAAGATCAGCGAGCCGCTGGAGGTTCCCGGCCTCCTCGACCTCCAACTCGATTCCTTCGAATGGCTCGTCGGGTCCCCGGAGTGGCGCGCCAAGGCGATCGCCCGCGGAGAAGAGAACCCGACGGGCGGGCTGGAGGACATCCTCCACGAGCTGTCCCCGATCGAGGACTTCTCCGGGTCGATGTCCCTGTCGTTCTCCGAGCCGCACTTCGACGAGGTCAAGGCCTCCGTCGAGGAGTGCAAGGACAAGGACATGACCTACGCGGCGCCGCTGTTCGTCACCGCTGAGTTCATCAACAACAACACCGGTGAGATCAAGTCGCAGACCGTCTTCATGGGCGACTTCCCGATCATGACCGACAAGGGCAGCTTCATCATCAACGGCACCGAGCGTGTCGTGGTGAGCCAGCTGGTCCGCAGCCCCGGCGTGTACTTCGACGCGTCGATCGACAAGGCCACCGAGAAGACCCTGCACACCGTCAAGGTGATCCCGGGTCGCGGTGCGTGGCTGGAGTTCGACGTCGACAAGCGCGACACCGTGGGTGTGCGTATCGACCGCAAGCGCCGTCAGCCGGTCACCGTGCTGCTCAAGGCCCTCGGTTTCACCACCGAGGAGATCACCGAGCGCTTCGGCTTCTCCGAGATCATGATGTCGACCCTGGAGAAGGACAACACCGCCAACCAGGACGAGGCGCTGCTCGAGGTCTACCGCAAGCTGCGTCCGGGTGAGCCGCCGACCAAGGAGTCCGCGGAGAACCTCCTGGAGAACCTGTTCTTCAAGGACAAGCGCTACGACCTCGCCCGCGTGGGCCGCTACAAGGTCAACAAGAAGCTGGGCCTGACGGACAACCCGATGTTCGGCGAGTCGACCCTGACCCGCGAGGACATCATCGCGACCGTCGAGTACCTGGTGCGTCTGCACGAGGCCGACCCGCACACGACCACCTACATGACCGTGCCCGGTGGTGTGGAGGTTCCCGTCGAGGTCGACGACATCGACCACTTCGGCAACCGTCGTCTGCGTACCGTCGGCGAGCTGATCCAGAACCAGATCCGCGTGGGCCTCTCGCGTATGGAGCGTGTCGTGCGTGAGCGCATGACCACCCAGGACGTCGAGGCGATCACCCCGCAGACCCTGATCAACATCCGTCCCGTCGTGGCGGCGATCAAGGAGTTCTTCGGAACCAGCCAGCTGTCGCAGTTCATGGACCAGAACAACCCGCTGTCGGGTCTGACCCACAAGCGTCGTCTGTCGGCGCTGGGCCCGGGCGGTCTGAGCCGTGAGCGTGCCGGCCTCGAGGTGCGCGACGTCCACCCGTCGCACTACGGCCGTATGTGCCCGATCGAGACCCCTGAGGGTCCGAACATCGGTCTGATCGGTTCGCTCTCGGTGTACGCACGGGTCAACCCGTTCGGCTTCATCGAGACCCCGTACCGCAAGGTCGTCGACGGTGTCGTCACCGACGAGATCCAGTACATGACCGCCGACGAGGAGGATCGCTTCCTCATCGGTCAGGCCAACACCAACTTCGACGGCAGCGGCCGTATCACCGACGAGCGTGTGCTGGTGCGCAAGAAGGGCTCCGAGGTGGAGTTCGTGGGCGCCACCGATGTCGAGTACCTCGACGTCTCGCCGCGCCAGATGGTGTCGGTCGCGACCGCGATGATCCCGTTCCTCGAGCACGACGACGCGAACCGCGCCCTGATGGGTGCGAACATGCAGCGTCAGGCCGTGCCGCTGGTGCGCAACGAGTCGCCGCTGGTCGGTACCGGCATGGAGCTCCGTGCCGCCGTCGACGCCGGTGACGTCATCGTGTCGTCCAAGACCGGTGTGGTGGAAGAGGTCTCGGCCGACTACATCACCGTCATGTCCGACGACGGCACCCGTGACACCTACCGGATGCGCAAGTTCGCGCGTTCGAACCACGGCACCTGCGCCAACCAGCGTCCGATCGTGGACGAGGGTCAGCGTGTGGAGGCCGGCCAGGTCCTCGCCGACGGCCCCTGCACCGAGAACGGTGAGATGGCGCTCGGCAAGAACCTGCTCGTGGCGATCATGCCGTGGGAGGGCCACAACTACGAGGACGCGATCATCCTGTCGCAGCGCCTCGTGGAAGAGGACGTCCTGACCTCGATCCACATCGAGGAGCACGAGATCGACGCCCGCGACACCAAGCTCGGTGCCGAGGAGATCACCCGGGACATCCCGAACGTCTCCGACGAGGTCCTCGCCGACCTCGACGAGCGCGGCATCGTGCGCATCGGTGCCGAGGTCCGCGACGGCGACATCCTGGTCGGCAAGGTCACCCCGAAGGGCGAGACCGAGCTGACCCCGGAAGAGCGTCTGCTGCGTGCCATCTTCGGTGAGAAGGCCCGTGAGGTCCGCGACACCTCGCTGAAGGTGCCCCACGGCGAGACCGGCAAGGTCATCGGCGTGCGCGTGTTCAGCCGCGACGACGACGACGATCTCGCGCCCGGCGTGAACGAGCTGGTCCGCGTCTACGTCGCCCAGAAGCGCAAGATCCAGGACGGCGACAAGCTCGCCGGTCGCCACGGCAACAAGGGCGTCATCGGCAAGATCCTCCCGCAGGAGGACATGCCGTTCCTGCCCGACGGCACCCCGGTCGACATCATCCTGAACACCCACGGTGTCCCGCGTCGTATGAACATCGGCCAGATCCTGGAGACCCACCTCGGGTGGATCGCCAAGGCCGGCTGGAACATCAACGTGGCCGAGGGCGTCCCGGAGTGGGCCTCGAACCTGCCCGAGGACATGTACTCGGCGGAGCCCGACACCAACACCGCCACCCCGGTGTTCGACGGTGCGCGCGAGGAGGAGCTGACCGGACTGCTGTCCTCGACGCTGCCCAACCGCGACGGTGAGGTCATGGTCAACGGCGACGGCAAGGCGACGCTGTTCGACGGTCGTTCCGGCGAGCCGTTCCCGTACCCGGTGGCGGTCGGCTACATGTACATCATCAAGCTGCACCACCTGGTCGACGACAAGATCCACGCTCGCTCGACCGGTCCGTACTCGATGATCACCCAGCAGCCGCTCGGTGGTAAGGCGCAGTTCGGTGGTCAGCGCTTCGGTGAGATGGAGTGCTGGGCGATGCAGGCGTACGGCGCCGCATACACCCTGCAGGAGCTGCTCACCATCAAGTCGGACGACGTGGTGGGCCGCGTGAAGGTCTACGAGGCGATCGTCAAGGGCGAGAACATCCCGGAACCGGGCATCCCCGAGTCGTTCAAGGTGCTTCTGAAGGAACTTCAGTCGCTCTGCCTGAACGTCGAGGTGCTCAGCTCCGACGGTGCCGCCATCGAGATGCACGACACCGACGACGAGGACCTGGAGCGCGCTGCTGCCAACCTCGGAATCAACCTGTCGCGCAACGAGTCGGCGACCGTCGACGACCTCGCCAACTGATCCTCACCACTGACAACAGAGCTCTGGAAAGGTAACAAGTGCTCGACGTCAACTTTTTCGACGAACTGAAGATCGGCCTGGCCACGGCCGACGACATCCACAACTGGTCATACGGTGAGGTCAAGAAGCCGGAGACGATCAACTACCGCACGCTCAAGCCCGAGAAGGACGGCCTGTTCTGCGAGAAGATCTTCGGACCGACCCGCGACTGGGAGTGCTACTGCGGTAAGTACAAGCGCGTCCGCTTCAAGGGCATCATCTGTGAGCGCTGCGGCGTCGAGGTGACCAAGGCCAAGGTGCGCCGTGAGCGCATGGGCCACATCGAGCTGGCCGCACCGGTCACGCACATCTGGTACTTCAAGGGTGTGCCGAGCCGGCTGGGCTACCTGCTCGACCTGGCGCCGAAGGATCTCGAGAAGATCATCTACTTCGCCGCCTACGTGATCACCGCCGTCGACGACGAACTGCGTCACAACGAGCTCTCGACCCTCGAGGCCGAGATGGAGGTCGAGAAGAAGGCCGTCGCCGATCAGCGCGACGCCGACCTGAACGAGCGTCAGCAGAAGCTCGAGCAGGATCTCGCCGAGCTCGAGGCCGAGGGCGCCAAGGCCGACGTGCGCCGCAAGGTGCGCGACGGTGCCGAGCGCGAGATGCGTCGTATGCGCGACTCCGCTCAGCGTGAGCTCGACGGTCTCGAGGAGATCTGGGACAAGTTCGTCAAGCTCTCCCCGGGCGACCTCATCATCGACGAGAAGCTGTACCGCCAGCTCGAAGAGCGCTACGGCGAGTACTTCCAGGGTTCGATGGGTGCCGAGGCGATCAAGAAGCTCCTCGAGAACTTCGACATCGATGCCGAGGCCGAGTCGCTCCGCGAGACCATCCGCAGCGGCAAGGGCCAGAAGAAGCTGCGTGCTCTCAAGCGCCTGAAGGTCGTCGCCGCGTTCCAGCAGTCGGGCAACTCGCCGCTGGGCATGGTCCTCGACGCCGTGCCGGTGATCCCGCCGGAGCTGCGTCCGATGGTTCAGCTCGACGGTGGCCGCTTCGCGACCTCCGACCTGAACGACCTGTACCGCCGCGTCATCAACCGCAACAACCGCCTCAAGCGTCTGATCGACCTCGGTGCTCCCGAGATCATCGTGAACAACGAGAAGCGGATGCTGCAGGAGTCGGTCGACGCCCTGTTCGACAACGGCCGTCGTGGTCGTCCGGTCACCGGACCGGGCAACCGCCCGCTGAAGTCCCTGAGCGATCTGCTCAAGGGCAAGCAGGGTCGTTTCCGTCAGAACCTGCTCGGTAAGCGCGTCGACTACTCGGGCCGTTCGGTCATCGTCGTCGGCCCGCAGCTGAAGCTGCACCAGTGTGGTCTGCCCAAGCTGATGGCTCTCGAGCTGTTCAAGCCGTTCGTGATGAAGCGTCTGGTCGACCTGAACCAGGCCCAGAACATCAAGTCGGCCAAGCGCATGGTCGAGCGTCAGCGCCCCGCGGTGTGGGACGTCCTCGAAGAGGTCATCTCCGAGCACCCGGTTCTGCTGAACCGTGCGCCCACGCTGCACCGCCTCGGTATCCAGGCCTTCGAGCCGCAGCTGGTGGAGGGAAAGGCCATCCAGCTGCACCCGCTGGTGTGTGAGGCGTTCAACGCCGACTTCGACGGTGACCAGATGGCCGTGCACCTGCCGCTGTCCGCGGAGGCGCAGGCCGAGGCGCGCATCCTGATGCTGTCGTCGAACAACATCCTGTCGCCGGCATCGGGCCGCCCGCTCGCCATGCCGCGTCTGGACATGGTGACCGGTCTGTACTTCCTGACCACCCTCAAGGAGGGTGCGGCAGGCGAGTACACCCCGGCGACCGCCGAAGACATCGAGCGCGGCGTCTACTCGAGCCCGTCGGAGGCCATCATGGCCGTCGACCGCGGTCAGCTCACCGTGCAGTCGCGCATCAAGGTGCGTCTGACCGGGCAGCGTCCGCCGGCCGAGGTCGAGGCCGAGCTGTTCCCCGAGGGATGGCGTTTCGGACAGCCGTGGACCACCGTCACCACGCTGGGCCGCGTGCTCTTCAACGAGCTGCTGCCGATCGAGTACCCGTTCGTCGACGAGCAGATGCCGAAGAAGCGTCAGGCCGCGATCATCAACGATCTCGCCGAGCGCTACCCGATGATCGTGGTCGCCCAGACCGTCGACAAGCTCAAGGACGTCGGCTTCTACTGGGCCACCCGTTCGGGCGTCACCGTGTCGATGGCCGACGTGCTCGTGCCGCCGCAGAAGGCGGAGATCCTCGACCGTTACGAGGAGCGTGCCGACGGCCTGGAGCGCAAGTTCCAGCGCGGTGCCCTCACGCCGGACGAGCGTCGCGACGCACTGGTGGAGATCTGGAAGCAGGCCACCGAAGAAGTCGGTAAGGCCATGGAGGAGTACTACCCCGAGGACAACCCGATCATCATGATCCCGAGGTCGGGTGCCACCGGTAACCTGACGCAGGTTCGTAACCTGTCGGGCATGAAGGGTCTGGTGACCAACCCGAAGGGTGAGTTCATCCCGCGCCCGATCAAGTCCTCGTTCCGCGAGGGCCTGACCGTCGCCGAGTACTTCATCAACACGCACGGTGCCCGTAAGGGTCTGGCGGACACGGCTCTCCGTACCGCCGACTCGGGTTACCTGACCCGTCGTCTGGTCGACGTGTCGCAGGACGTCATCGTTCGCGAGACCGACTGTGGCACCGAGCGCGGCATCAACGTGCAGCTGGGTGAGAAGCAGCCCGACGGCTCGATCATCCGCGACGCGCATGTCGAGACCTCGGCGTACGCACGCACCCTGGCCGCCGACGCGGTCGACGCCGACGGCAACGTCGTCGTCGAGCGCGGCCACGACCTCGGCGACCCGGCCATCGAGGCTCTCCTCGCTGCCGGCATCGCACAGGTCAAGGTTCGTTCGGTCCTCACCTGTGCCACCGGCACCGGTGTGTGTGCGCACTGCTACGGCCGTTCGATGGCCACCGGCAAGCTCGTCGACATCGGTGAGGCCGTGGGTATCATCGCGGCCCAGTCGATCGGTGAGCCCGGTACCCAGCTGACGATGCGTACGTTCCACCAGGGTGGCGTCGGTGACGACATCACCGGTGGTCTGCCGCGTGTCCAGGAGCTCTTCGAGGCCCGCGTCCCCAAGGGCGTCGCGCCGATCGCAGAGGTCTCCGGCCGGATTCGCCTCGAGGACGACGACCGCTTCTACAAGATCACGATCATCCCGGACGATGGTTCCGAAGAGGTCGTCATCGACAAGATCTCGAAGCGTCAGCGTCTGCGCGTGTTCAAGCACGAGGACGGCTCCGAGCGTCTCCTGGCCGACGGTGACCACGTCGAGGTCGGCCAGCAGCTCATGGAGGGCTCGGCCAACCCGCACGAGGTCCTGCGCGTCATGGGTCCCCGTCAGGTGCAGATCCACCTGGTCAACGAGGTCCAGGAGGTCTACCGCAGCCAGGGTGTGTCGATCCACGACAAGCACATCGAGACGATCGTTCGTCAGATGCTGCGTCGCGTGACGATCATCGATCACGGTGCAACCGAGTTCCTGCCCGGTTCGCTCGTCGAGCGTGCCGAGTTCGAGGCGGCCAACCGTCAGGTGGTCACCGAGGGTGGCGAGCCCGCAGCCGGACGTCCGGTGCTCATGGGTATCACCAAGGCCTCGCTCGCGACCGAGTCGTGGCTGTCGGCGGCGTCGTTCCAGGAGACCACGCGTGTCCTGACCGACGCGGCGATCAACAGCCGCAGCGACAAGCTGATCGGTCTGAAGGAGAACGTGATCATCGGTAAGCTGATCCCGGCCGGTACCGGTATCAACCGTTACCGCAACATCCAGGTTCAGCCGACCGAAGAGGCACGTGCCGCGGCCTACGCGGTGCCGTCGTACGACGACACCTACTACAGCCCGGACGGCACCTTCGGTGCTCCGGCCGGCGCTGCGGTGCCGCTGGACGACTACGGTTTCTCCAACGAATACCGGTAAGCCGTAAGACAGCTGAAAAGCCCTCGCACTCGTTGAGTGCGAGGGCTTTTCGCTGTCCGGAATATCTCAGCGCACGGGGAGGGTGGTCACGGTGGCCGTCGAGAGGAGGAGATCGTAGTAGCGTCCGCCGGGGTAGTAGGTGCGGGTCACGGTGCCGGCCACCATGTCCGACGACCATCCGGTGGCCAGGGTGTGGATGACCCGACCGTTTCGTGGACGCGGCACGGCGAGCTCGGACAGTTCGCCGATGAGGTCGGTGGACTCGCCTTCGGCGTCGATGTGGACACCGGTGACCAGTCGCGAGCCGAGAAAATCCTGCCTCGTCGTCCGCTGGAGGATGGACACGCCGGATTCGAACGTGTTGGACACCGACGGCTGCGACGCGATCACCCGGATTGGAAGCCGGTCGGCCCCGAGAGATGCTGCGGCGGAGGCGAAGTGCGCGCCGAAGAACGAGTTGACGGGATCGAACAACATGAGGCCGGCCAGACGCCGGTAGGCGGCCGGGTCGGAGCGACGGAGCGCGTCGGCCGCCACCACGACGAACTCGCCGCCGGCCGAATGCCCGGCGAAGACCATTCGGTACGGCATCGTCACGTCGGGCCGGTGTGCCGCTTTCTGTGCCCGGACGAGACTCGTCGCGAGTGGGCTGCCCTCGTCCCGGCCGGAACCGAACACCCCGCCGATGGTGCGGGCGAAGGCCGAGTTGTCGGCGATGTTGTACGCGACCGCACAGCCGGTGAGGTTGACCGAGTCCAGCGTCGGACTGACGACGAGGAAACCCGTGCTCGCATATGAGTGGGCCAGCGCATCGAGGTTGGCCGCGCTACGGGAGAAGCCGTGCTGGAGCCAGACGAGAGCGGTGGGCCGACCGGCGGGGAAGTACCAGCGGGCGTCGACCCGGACGGGTTTGCCCGCGCATTCGGTGGCAACGGGGGACGACGACACCTCCACGGACTGCTGGGTGGCCGGGGCGGCCCGTACGGCTGCCGGGGCCACTCCGAGGAGCACGATGACGGCGGCGAGCGCCGCGACCCACGACACTCGGAACCGCCTCGGGCTGCTCATTCTTCGTCGGTGCCCTCGTCGTCGGGGCCTTCGTCCATCAGGTCGTTCGGGTCCTCGATGGTGGTGTCGTAGTCGTCCTCGAGTCGTTTCGCGATCTCGCGTAGCAGCCCTCGCGCGGCGTCGTCCATGACGCGGACGTGGGTGAGGTCGATGACGACCTTGTCGGTGGAGAAACCCTCGCACGCACGGCTGGCGATGATCTCCGCACCCGCGAACCGGACGTCGCCCTGGAGTTCGACGATGGTGGCGCCGTCGTCCTCGTGGACCGACCGCAACGCCGGCATGCCCGACGGCGCGACGTGCATCATGTGCAGTTCCATGTCGCGCGAGAGCCTTTCGAAGACGGCGACGCCGCGCACGCTGTTGCCCTGCTCGTCGAGCTGCGGCGACCACACCGCGACCCCGACCTGACCGGGGAGAACCCCCAGGATCGCACCGCTCACACCGCTTTTCGCGGGTATCCCGACCTTGGCCATCCAGCTGCCGCTGCCGTCGTACATGCCGCAGGTGGCCATCACCGACAGCAGATGTCGGGCGATCCATCCTTCGAGGAGGCGTTCGTCGTCCTTCGTCGTGGAGAGTCCGCCGTTGGCGAGGACCGAGCCCAGGACCGCGAGGTCGCGGCAGCTGACCTTGATCGCGCACTGTGCGGCGTACCCGTCGACGACCTCGTCGGGTTCGTATTCGAGCTTGCCCGCGGACCGCAGCAGGTAGGCGAGTGCGGTGTTGTGGTCGTCGGAGGCCAGTTCGGCGGAGTGAACGTCGGTGTCGACGGACAGTTCTCGACCGGCGAGGGTGCTCACCAGGTCGACGATGCGGTCGACCCGTTCGGTGGCGCTGTCGCCGTCGACCATGCCGTGGACGGCGATGGCGCCGGCATTGATGAGTGCGTTGCGGGGGCGGCCGGTCTCGGCTTCGAGGGAGATCTCGTTGAAGGCGTCGCCGGACGGTTCGGTGTCCACGCGGTCGAGGACGCCGTCGAGTCCCCGGTCCCGGAGCGCGAGTGCGTAGGCGGGCAGCTTCGCGATGGACTGCATGGAGAACTCGTGGTCGGCGTCCCCGGCGGTGTAGACGGTGCCGTCGACGGTGGCCAGCGCGATGCCGAAGGACGACGGATCCGCCCGTTCGAGTTCACGATTGCCGGACATGACGTCCCCGGCGTCGTCGTCGCGGCAGTCCTGGAGAACCTGATGGAGATAGTCGTCGATGGGGGATCGCATATCCCACCGTATCCGCGACCGCCCGCGGCGCGGCAGTCAGTTGTCGCGATACGGCATGTATTGCACGGCCCACTGGTTGCCGTCAGGGTCGGCGAAGTACACGAAATGCCCCCACGGTTGCACGTCGACCTCGCCGGGATCGACACCGGCGGCGAGCAATTGGTCGCGCGCGGCGTTGATGTCGGTGACGACCACCTGCATCCCCTTCACCGAACCGGGCTCGGCGTCGGTGAGGCCCTTGCCGATCGCGATCGAGCAGGCGGAACCGGGCGGCGTCATCTGGACGAAGCGAACGTCCTCGGAGACCGTGTGGTCGTGGTCGACGTTGAAGCCGATCTTCGCGTAGAAGTCGCGGGCGCGGTCGACGTCGCTGACCGGCAGGATGACGAGTTCGAGTGTCCAGTTCACGGTTCCTCCTGATGTCGTGGTCTTGTGTTCTGGAACCACGATCCCAGGCATTGCGGACGATTTCGGTCCTCTTTCTGGAAACGCGCAACCGAAATAGGAATCGGTGCGTCCAAGACATATGTCAGATTGCGGTGTCTACCCCCTCAGCGAACTACTGGCAAAGGGCTGGTCCCCGGTGGACGTGACCGAAGCCCGCCGGGCGGGTCGGCTGAACCCGGTAGCGCACGGCTGGGTGAGCGCAGAGGGCGCCGACGAACGAGTGGTCTCGGCAGTGGCGGCCGGTGGGGCGTTGTCGTGCGTTTCCGCGCTCCGGTTTCACAAAGCCCACGGCTCCGAAGGGATCTGGGTGCCTCCGGGATACCAGGAGACCCACGTTCGCCGGCCCAAACACCGTAAGTCCGCCGCCCGACCGACCGGCCCTTTTCGGTGGTGCCAGGGCTATGGTCGACCTCTTCCGGTGGTGTCCGCTGTCGATCCGATCCCGATCGCGCTGGGTTGCGCGGCGCGTTGTCTGAAACCGGAGGACTGGGTCGCGACCGTCGACTCCATCCTGAGCACGACCCCGCTGACCATCCCCGACATACAGGCAGACATGGGCAGGGTGACGAAGGCGGTGGCGGAACTGTTCGGGCGCTGCGATGCGCGATCTCAGTCCGGCACGGAATCGATCGCGCGCGTTCGACTGGTCGCCACCGGCTTCAAAGTGGAGGTTCAGCCCTCCATCGGAGGACACGAACGGGCGGATCTGCGCGTGGGCTCGCTGCTGATCGAGTGCGATGGCCAGCAGTACCACTCGAGCGCAGAAGCGTTTCGGAACGATCGTCGACGAGACCGGATGACTCTGATCGACCGCTGGATGACGATGCGTGTCACCTATGACGACGTTCTCTATGACTGGGAAAGCGTTCTCGAGGACATCAGAGCCGTCACTCGACCCGACCGCCATCGCATCAGACGCCAGGACGACCCGAGGCGTCGTGAGATCTCGTCCCCCTGAGCGGGGTCGGAGGGCAATATGCCCTCGAGTAGGGCTCAGGGGGACGGATTTTCGGCCGGCGAGTGGTGCGTTGCCCGTGGGCGGGTGGTCAGACCGCCGAGAACCGCACGGCCGCTTGTACCTGAGCGGCGACCGCGCGTCCGACGCCGAGCGGCCAGCGGTACATGACGTATTCGGCGGCCTGGTCGACGCTCAGCTGCCGACTGGAGTTGCCTGCGCGGACCCAGAACTCGGGTACGGCGTTGTTCTTCGTGCCGCGGAGGTACACCGGGCGCGGCGACGGGGTGCACTCCACCCGGCACACCAGAACCTCGGCCGGGCCCTCGGAGTCGGCGTCCTCGGCGGGGCGCGGAACCTTCTCGAAGGAGATGCCCACCTCGGCGGCGGTGCTCTGTCCGAGCATCGTGGTGAGGAGGTCCCGCAGCCACAGTTCGAACCGGTCGGCGTCGGGCTGGCGGAGCAGCGTGAAATCGGCGTCGAGACCCAGGGGAGTGCCGTCGTCGTCGACACCGATCAGCAGGTTCCCGCCGTCGGAGTTGAGGAAGGCTGCCACCGTCTTCACGATCACCGCCTCGAGTGCGGGGTCGCGCTGCTTGGTGCGCAGGTTCATGCGGGCGGTCGACTTGAATTCGACCCGTTCGGATTCCCCGGACTCCAGGAGTTCGGCGACCGAGATGTCGGTCGGGCTCTGCAACCGAGCTGCGATCACCGCGTAGGCGCCGACCGCGACGATCGAACTCACCAGACCGAGCAGGATGGTCACCGGGCTCCAGATGTCCATGCGGTGGTCGACGGCGCCGGCGATGTACAGGCCGACGGCGGTGCCGATGATCGAGAGCACCATGCAGGTGGTCGTGTTCAGTCGTGCCCGCCGGCGCAGTAGCCACTTCGCGACGGAACCGAAGAGCCAGGCCACGATCAGGACGAGCACCAGCGCCGTCGCGGTGGCCCACACCGGTATGGCGAACTCCAGGGATCCGATGTTTCCGCGGTCGGGGTCGGCCAGTTTGCTCAGGTCGGTTCGCACTCGGACAGTCTAGAAACGACGAAACCCCGGCCGCGATGCGCGACCGGGATTTCTCGGGGAGTGGACTGTCAGACGGCGTCGCCGCCGTCGATGCTGCCGAAGTCGCCAACCTCGACATTGCCCTCGTCGTCGACGGCGGTGTCGAAGGTGCCGTCGCCATCGGTGTCGGCGACCGCGAGGTCGGTGTAACCGTCCCCATCGGTGTCGGCCTCGATGACATCGATCTCGCCGTCGGAGTTCGTGTCGTAGGCGATGGAATCGGCCTGGCCGTCGCCGTCGGTGTCGAGGACGGCATCGGTGACGCCATCGCCGTCCACGTCGGTCAGGGCGGCGTCGATGGTGCCGTCACCGTCGGTGTCGACGAGTACTGCGTCTGCGGGGATCTTGCTCATGGTGTTTCCTTCCAGGGAATCCTGTGGGTGGTGCTTGTCGTGCTCTGGTTACTTGGAGAGGAACCGGGCGGTGTTTTGTTCCCTGGGGCGGATTCGGTCATCCGATGAGATGATCTGGGCCGCCGATGAGCACGAGGATGAGCGTAACCGCGGACCGAGTGGCCTCCCATAATTCAACCGGCTGAAACATGAATCGGCAGAACAGAATTCGTTAACAGAAAGCAACGACTGCTAACGCAGATCGGCGAGCAACTCCGAGAGGATGGACCGTGCGCGCGAGATTCGGCTGCGAACGGTCTGCAGGCCGATGCCCTGTGCTTCGGCGATCTCGGAGTAGCTCAGCTCGCCGTAGACCCGCAACACGAAAGTTGCTCGATACGCGTCCGGGACCTGCGACAACGCCTCCTGGATGCGGTCGGAGATGACGACCTGCTGTGCGACGTCGAGGGAACTGATCGGGTCGTGGTCGTCGATGTCGTCGGCGTCGGATCGTTTGCGGATGCGCGCGAGCGCCGCATTCGACCCGATCCGGTACAGCCAGGTCGACAGTTGCGCGTCGCCCCGGAAGGTGCCGATCGCGCGCCACGCGGCGACCAATGCGTCCTGAAGAGCGTCCTCGGCGTCGTGCTGGTTGCCGGTGATGCGTAAACAGATGGCCCACAGCCGATCCCGATGCTGTTCGACGAGCATGGCGAAGGCCTGCTGGTCGCCGGAGCGCGCACGTTCGAGAAGGACTGCGCCCGATTCGGATTCGTCGGTCAACGAATACACCTCCGAAGTGTCCATCCTCAGAAGTCGTCGCCGAGGTTCGAGTCGTCGAAAGTCATGTCACCGAATGACTCGTCGCTGACGTCGTCGTCGCTGCCGAAAACATCTGGGGTGTCGAAGGTGTCGTCCAGACCCCGGCCGAGATCGTCATCGAACCCGACGAGTCCGAACCCGTCGGCAGATTCCTCATCGAGAGGATCCGGGCCGGGTGCGACGGTCAGGTCCTCGGTCAGTTCATGGGACGGGTCGAAGGCGGTCTCGACCGCGGAATCCCAGGTCGCAGCCGGTACGGCCAGCTCGCTCGGCGGGTCGCTCTCGCGCAGCCAGGACTCGAAGTCGTCCCCGTCGAGGGGGTCGTCCCAGCTGGTGTCGTTGTCGGTCATCGTGTTCGGCTCCTGCTCGAATCTGTGACGGGTGCGGCGCCGGCCCGGATACCGTCATCCGGCCGACTGTCAGGGCGTCGACGGTCGTGGACAATTCTCGTCACGTGACTAGGAGTGTCGACGACGCGGAAATGTTCCCGGCGCCGACGATACGACGCAACGTCACGAGGCGATGTCCGTGAACTGGAGGACCGATCAGTGGAGCAACACAGGACCGTGCGGGGTCGCGTGGAGCAGTTGCTCGACGAGGTAACCCCGCTCGCGCCCGATCCCACGCTGATCGGTTCCCTGCGTGCGCAACTGGCGAATCCGCTCACCGTCGCGCTCGTCGGACGTGTCAGCGCCGGCAAGTCGACGCTGTTGAACGCACTCGTCGGCGACCGTGTCGCACCCACCGACCGTGCCGAGTGCACCAAGGTCGCCGCCCTCTACACCGAGGGCAACCCGCAGCGCGTCGAGGTCGTCGGCCTCGACGGCACCGTCACCGAGATCCCCGGAACCATGCGCGGCGACCTGGGGCGCACACCGGAGGACATCGACCACGCCGTCGTGTACACCCCGTCCCGCCTGCTCCGCGAGCGGTTCCGCGTCATCGACACCCCCGGGCTGTCGGGCTTCACCGACACCGCCGAGATCGCCACCCGCCGTGTCTTCTCCGGCGAGGGCCGCCTCCCGCGACCCGACGTCATCCTGTTCCTCCTCGACGACGCCGCGGGCCCCAAGGCCGACGAGGTGCAATTCCTCTCCGACGCCGGGGCGTCGGCGCAGAACACGATCCTGGTCATCTCCCATGCCGACCTCATCGCCGCCGACAACCCGATGCTCAGGGCGCAGGAGATCGCCCGACGCGTCTGGCGGCGGTTCCCGGCGATCGCGGGTGCCGTGGTCGCGGTGTCGGGACTGATGGCCGAGGCCGGGGTCTGCGGGGTCACCGAACGCGAGACTGCGCAGATCTCCCGACGCGGACTCCTCGAATCCTGGGAGCTGCTGTCCATCCTCGACGGCGCCGCGCCGCCACCTCCGGGACTCGACGTCGACCTGCTTGGCCGACTCGAAGAGTTGGTCGGTACCTACGCGATGGACGCCGGGGCCGACGCCGCTCGCCAGGGTGCGCGTGCGTATTGCGAATGGCTGCACCGGGTCTCGGGGATCGACGAACTGCGCCTCGCGATCGGCCGTCGCTTCCTCGCGGTCGGTGACATCCTCAAGGCCCGCACGGTCCTGGCCGAACTCCGTGAAGCCGCCTATCGCAGTGCACGACGCGACGTTTTCCTGGAGGCGATCGAGGAGGCCGAGACCGCTCCGGAGTTGCACCGGCTGCGCGAGGTCGCCGCCCTGGAGGCGCTCGCCCGCTGGCAACCCGACAGCGACCTCATCGGCGAGCTGAACCTCGTCGTCGCGAGTCGCGATGTGCGCCTGCTGTTGTCGCTGCCGCCCGGCGCCGCGCCACCGCAGATCGCCGACGCTGCCAAGAAACGCGCCACCGACTGCCACACGCGACGCGCCTTCGCCGCGACATCGGCCGAGAAGGAGGCGTTGCTGGTGCTCGAACAGACCTATCAGCTGGTGCGCCGAGGGCGGTGGACCGCGTGAACAAATCGGTTGCCCCCACCCCCGACGCCACGCTGCGGGCCGCCGTGGACATGCTGCGCAAACACGGCGAGGACGCCATCGCCGACCGCGCTCTCCGCGTGCGGGATCGGCCCGCACCGCAGGGCACCGTTGTGGTGATCGGCGAGGTCAGCCGCGGCAAGAGCTCCCTGGTCAACACCCTCGTCGGCGTGAGCGGACTGGCACCGGTCGACACCGAGATCGCCACCTCGGTCTACGTCCGGTTCACCCTCGCGACCGAGGATCTGCCCGTCGGCTCGGCACTCATCGAGTTCCCCGGTGCCACCCACCGCATCCCGGTCGCCGACCTCGCCGACTGGATCACCGTCGGTGGGCACCATGCCGCGGGTGTCCCCGCCGAACGCCTCGCACCCGGAACTGCGGTCGATTCCGTTCTCGTGCCCCCGGTCTCGGCGCGCGTCGCCGTCGATTCGCCACTGCTCCCGGGCGTCACCATCGTCGACACTCCGGGCGTCGGATCGCTGGTCCCCGAACACGTCGAAGCCGCGGTCAGCGCGGCCCGCGGCGCGTCGGTGCTCGTCATGGTGTGTGATGCGACGGCCCCGCTGTCGGCCCCCGAACTCGCGTTCCTGAGCAGCGTCAGCGAGGAGGTCGCCTCGGTGGTCCTGGTGGTCACCAAGACCGATCTGGTGATGCGGCAGTGGCGCACCATCGTCGCCGAGAACCGGAAACTGATCGGCGCCAACGCCCCTCGCTTCGCACATATCCCGATCATCGGCGTCTCCAACCGCATCGCCGAACAGGCCGCCGCCATCACCGACCCCGAGCGCCGCGACCGCGCCCTCGCCGCGTCGGGCATCCCCGAACTCGTCGGCGCACTCACCCCGCTCGTCGCCGACGGCGCGGCGTCGCCGGAACGCAATGCGCTGCAACTGGCCTTCGCCGGCCTCGACGATGTCCGCAAACGCCTCGTCCTGGAGATGAAGGCCGCCACCGCGACCCCCGCCGTACGCGCCGACATCGAGGCCGAACGAGATCGCCTGCAGCGCCTCAAGGATCGACGACGCGAGTGGCGCGCCCGGCTCAACCAGGACATCACCGCCGCGTCGTTGCAGACCGAGGACCTGATCCGCGACCGCTTCGACAAACTCCTCGGCCAATGGTCGACGCGCATCGACAAGCTCCGCTTCTACGAACCCCACCGCGCCGGACAGGAACTGATCGGACAGATGACCGTCGACCTCGAGGCCGCAGCCCGCGAGGTCAGCGCATTCTTCGTCGCCGGGATCGAGCGGATCGCCGACAATCTCTTCGCCGACGCCACTCTCTCCGGCGAGCTCGTCGACCGGATCTCCGGCAACGTGAACGACCTCAAACTGCGTGAGCAGGAGAAGATCTCGCCGTGGAAGAACATGGTCGACCCGGTGCTGCTGTCGATCGTCGCCGCCGGTGGACCGCTGGCCATCATCCCGGTGGTCAACGTGGTGGCCGTGCCGGTGTGGGCGGGTGTGGTGGTCGGTTTCCGGGCGTCGAAGGTCGGCAAGGAGAACCACCGAAAGTGGCTGACCAAGGCGGTCAACGACATGAAGGCCGACGTGCGGTCGCAGCTGCAGTCGATCAAGTCCGATGCGAGCGCCGACCTGCAGATCGCCTACGACGAACTGCTCGAACGACTCCTCGCCGAGTCGACGAAGATCATCAACGACGCCGCGGTCGAGGCCAAGAAGTCGGCTGCCGACCGGGAGAAGACCGCCGCCGATCTGCGCACCCAGATCGTGGCGGTCGACAACGTCCGCAAAGCGATCGCCCGAGTCCTTCGGGCGCCCACCGGATGAACACCGGTCGATTGTGTATCCATGTGCCCCAGGGCAGATGGTGGGAGGTGGTCAGGTGACACAGGAGAGCCGCCGTCGACTCTGCATCGACTTCGGTACCAGCAACACGGCGGCCGCATACCGCGTCGGACTGGCCGAACCGGTCATCGTGCCCCTGGGGGCCGGCGGTCCCGCAATGCCGTCCGCGGTGTTCGCCGACGACGGCGGGATCGTCGTCGGGCACGACGCCGTCCATCGCCGCGTGCAGGCACCCGACGCCTACGAGGACTCCCCGAAGTCGCGGATCGACGAGGGAGAGATCGAACTCGGCGACCGGTTCTGGCCGATCGAGGACCTCATCGGCGCGGTCCTGCGGCACGTGCACCGGACCGCCCTGCGCCACAGCGGTCTTCCCGAATTCGACTCGATCATCCTGACCCACCCCGACAAATGGAGCGAACGCCGCAAAGGTGTGCTCCGACGCGCCGCCGAGCGCGCGGGCATCTCCGCCGACCGGCTGCGCATCGCCTCGGAATCCCTGGCCGCCGCTTGGTATTACGTCTACCGCGGCCATGACGTCACGGGAAACGAGCGGATGTGCGTCTTCGACTTCGGTGCCGGCACCTGCGACGTCGCCGTCCTCATCCGCGCCGGGGCCGACGGCTTCACCGTCACCGGTTCCGGCGGCGACAACAACCTCGGCGGCCGCGACCTCGATGCCCGCATGACGCGGTGGGTGCTCGAGGAAGCCGCCGAGATCGACCCCGAACTCCCGGCCCGCCTCCGCGCCCCGGCCGCCGTCATCACCCTCGCCGACCATGTCCGATCCGCCAAAGAAGCCCTCTCCGACACCGCGCAGGCCGTCACCGAACTGCCCGGCACCCGGCACACGCTGCTGTTGACCCGCCGCGAGTTCGAGTCGATGATCGCGCCGTTCGTGGACCGCGCCGTCGAACTGACCCGCGACGCCATCGCCCGCGCCGACGCCGCCGGTACCGGACCGAAGGGGCCCGTCATCGTCTACGTGACCGGCGGGACCAGCAGCATCCCGATGCTGCAGTCGGCCCTGTCGTCGGTGGGGCGTGTCGCCCGGATCGGTGACCCCAAGGTCGTCGTCGCCCAGGGCGGCCTGCTGCGATCGACCAACGTCGACGTCCACGACGCCGCGGGTGCCCAGCAGTACGCGGCCCGTCCCGCCGATCCGCCGACGCCGGCGACAGTCGATGCCTCCGCCCGCCGGATCGCGTTCCCGACCGTCCCGTCGGGCGCCGTCATCTCCAGTGTCCTGGCCCGAAGCGGTCAGGTCGTGCGCGCGGGGGAGCCGCTTGCCACGCTCGACTCGCCGTCGGGCCGGTTGACGCTCGATGCCCCGGTGGCGGGCACCCTGCACGGACTCGACCTGCGTCCCGGCGTCGTCGCACAGCCGGGCGTCGTCTTCGGCGCCGTCGGTCCGGCCGACCTCCGGCCCGAACAGTGGTCGCAGCTCCACCGTGCCCCGGCCGGCATCACCGCGGCTCAACCGGTGGCACCGTCCCAATCGGCGTACGCGCCACCGCAGGCGATGTACGCCCAACCCCAGCCGGCGTATCCGCCCGGTTATCAGCCGGTGAGTCCCGCCGGGGCGCAACCGGTTCCGGCGTCGTCGTCGGGTATCAACACCTACGGCCTGGCCGGACTGATCCTCGGCATCCTCGGATTCCCGATCTGCCTCGGCACGATCGTCGGCATGGCAGTCACCGTGATCGGTCTCAACCGGGCGGAGGGGCCCCGCGGTCCCCTGCTGATGACGGCACTCGGCGTGAACATCCTCGGCACCATCGCGTGGATCGCACTTCTCATCTGGAGCTTCGCCTCCGGCTGACGGCGCCCCGGACCCTCACGGCGGCGGGACCTTCGGATCGGCCGCGATGACCTTCGACTCACGTTCGACGCGGGCTCCGCGACGACGATGGGAGGTGCCGGAGGTGTTGGCGTCGTCGCCGTACGAAGGAGTTCACCATGACCGATTCGACCGCACCGATCGTCGTCGGAGTCGACGGCTCCGACTGTGCACTGATGGCCGTCCGCTGGGCTGCGGCGGCCGCCTCCCGCGAGAAGCGTCCGCTGCGTGTGCTGTCCGCGGTCGGCATCATCCCGGGGGCGTACGCGCCGACCGCGATGATGACGTCGGATGTCGTCATCGAGGCGATGCAGTCCGACGCCCGGCGCGCGGTGGAGTCCGGGACGGCGGTGGCGAAGGAGACTGCCCCCGACGTGCCGGTCGACGGCAAGGTGGTCGGCGGTTCACCGTTGCTCGCGCTCCGACACGCATCCGGCCAGGCGCACCTCTTGGTCGTGGGCCGTCGCGGCGTCGGTGGCGTCCGTGGGCTGCTGCTCGGTTCCGTGAGCAACGACGCGGCAATCCATGCCGAATGCCCGGTCGTCGTCGTGGGCGGCCCACCACCCACCGCCGGGCCGGTGGTCGTCGGCGTCGACGGTTCGCCGACCTCCACCGCCGCCATCGGCCACGCCTTCCGGCAGGCCGACCTGCTGCAGACATCTCTGCTCGCGGTGCACACGTTCGGCGGATTCTCCGGCACCGCGTTCTACGGCGACCAGCACCAGATCATCCGCCAGCTCCGGGATGAGGGGGAGGAGTTGCTGGGCGAACAACTCGCCGGCTATCCGGAGGATTACCCGGACGTCAAGATCGAACGACGTGTCGAGATCGGTTCGCCCGCAGATGCTCTCGTCGACGCCGCGGAGACCGCCCAGCTGGTCGTCGTGGGCACGCGTGGCCGCGGCGGAATCCGCGGTCTCCTGCTGGGATCGACCAGCCGGGCGGTCCTGCAGGTCGCGCAGTGCCCGGTGATGGTCACCCACACCGCCCCCTGACGCGGAGACCGTGGTGACGGCGAAGCGCACCGTGGTCGCCTACGCGAGTGCGCACGGATCGACGGAGGAGATCGCGGACCGGATCGCCGACGGCCTGCGTGCCGGTGGCGTGACGGTTCAATTGTGCGACCTCACCGCCGACGGTCCGCAGGACCACACCGCCCTCGGCGCCGACCATCTCGTCATCGGCAGCGCGATCCACAACGCGCAGTGGCTGCCCGCCGCCGAGCGGTTCGCCGAGATGGTGGCGAACGAACGCGACGGCCCCGTGTGGGCGTTCTCGGTCTCCTCCGTCGGAGCGACCTCCACCTTCCTGTCGCCCCGGGTGGCCGGCTTCCTCCGATCGCATACGCCGCTGCCGCGCGCCGTCGCGGAGATCGAGGAGAAGGGACTCCTGCGTTCCCATCGGGCCTTCGCCGGTGCCATCGGCAAGGGGTACTGGCGGGGATTCGGACGAATCCTGTTCCGCCTCATGGGCGGTCGCTACGGTGATGCGCGCGACTGGGACGACATCGATCGGTGGACCCGACAGGTCGTCGACGACGACCGGTGAGGCAGGGTCGGATCAGACGGGTCGCCACCACGACCCGTCTGGTCCGCCGTGCGCTCCGTCCAACAGCGATTCCCGCGTGCTGTCGCCGACGACGTGGAACCGGATGGAGTCCCGTCGACTCACGACCATGAGCGGCCACCAGAGAGCCCGCACGTAGTCGACCGCGCTGTCGTAACCGTCCCACTCGTAGACGCCCCGGTACACGTGATCGGCGTCGGCCGTCATCCACAGCTTCGACACGAATCCGTCGAAACCGGCGAACAAGACGGTGTTGCAGACACTTTCGAGCCGGAACAATCGATGCACGAACCGGTTGCCACCCACCCAGCGCAACCGGAACGCGACGACGAGCGTGACCGGTTCGGTGACCGGGCCGTTGCTGCGGACGGTCTCCCGGTAGGCGGTGGCCCGTGTTCCGTCGGCGAAGGCGATGACCCGACCGAGGTTCGTCGACGGCTGATGCAGTCGCCGATGCCATAGCGATCGCGCGACGTCCACCAGACACCGTCCGAAGGCGGCGAGCGCCTGCGGCCACGGGAGCGGTTGTGGGGTGGACATCTTCTGCACCGTTTTCTCGTCGACGTCTCCGCGGGGACCCGACACAGTCATTCGACGCCACGAACGCACCTCGACGAAGAGACCTTGGTCATCGCGGTCGTCGCCGTTGGTCACTAGGGCTCGCGTCGCGAGAAGAGAATCGTGAGCGTATGAGGCACGTACTGACCTTCGCCGAGCTGGGACTCGAGCAGATGATGGTGGTCGGCGGCAAAGCCGCGAACCTGGGCGAACTCATCAAGGCCGGGCTGCCGGTACCCGACGGCTTCGCGCTGACCGCCGACGCGTTCGCGGAGTCGATGCGCGACGGCGGGGTGTACGACGACCTGGCCGCCACCCACCGCGAGGCCCTGTCGGCGGTCGGTGACGATGCCCGGCTCGCCGACCTGAGCCACCGGATGGCCGAGATGGTGACCAAGGTCGGCATCACCCCGCGGGTCGTCGACGAGGTGCTCGCCGCATATCGGAACCTCGACACCGAGTCCGACGGGTCCGGCGCCAACGTGGCGGTGCGGTCGTCGGCGGTCGGGGAGGACGGCAAGGACGCATCGTTCGCGGGCATGAACGCGTCGTTCACCAATGTCGGTTCCGCCGAGGAACTCCTGGGCGCGATCGTGCGGTGCTGGGCGTCGCTGTTCTCCCCGCGGGTCGTCTCCTATCGAGCCGAGAAGGGGCTGTCCTCGGATCCGCTCATGGCGGTGGTGGTGCAGAAGATGGTGGCGTCGGAGGTCGCTGGGATCGTCTTCACCGCCGACCCCGTCACCGGCGATCCCGACCATCTCGTCGTCGAGGCCGTCGAGGGACTCGGTGAAGCGGTGGTGTCCGGTGCGGTCACCCCCGACACCTTCCTGGTGGCGAGGTCGGACTGTTCGGTGCTCGAGACCAGCATGGGCAACCAGGAGTTCCGGATCGTGCGGGGCAACGACGGTCACGACCGCCGCGAGCCGGTGGCGCCGGGGAGGACGACGCCGGTCATCGACACCACGACCGTGCAGACGATCGCGCGGATGGCCCTGCGAGCCGAACGGCACTATGCGCGCCCGCAGGACATGGAGTGGGCGATCGATTCCCAGCACCGGATCTGGATCGTCCAGTCCCGGCCGATCACCACCGGCGTGGACACCCCGGACGAGTCGCCGAAGCCGGTCCTGGTGCGCGGTCTCGCGGCCGCCCCGGGCATCGCGAGCGGCGAGGTCCGCATCCTGCATTCCCCGCGCGACGGACACGAACTCGTCGACGGCGAGGTGCTCGTCGCGCCGATGACCGACCCCGACTGGCTGCCGACCATCCGGCGCGCCTCGGCCGTGGTCACCGACCGTGGCGGCATCACCTGTCACGCGGCGATCGTCGCCCGCGAGGTCGGGGTCCCGTGCATCGTCGGAACCCGAACGGGCACCAAGGTTCTCACGGCCGGATCGGTGGTGACGGTCGACGGTGGCTCCGGCGAGGTCAGGTCCGGTCGTGTCGCCCCGCAGCGGGCCACGGTGTCCGAGGCCCCGGCATCGTCCCCGACGCAGGGGCAGCCGGCCGTGGTGACGGCGACCAAGGTCTACGTCAACCTCGGGTCGCCCGAGCACGCCGCCGAGGTCGGCGCGACCGACGTCGACGGCGTGGGTCTGCTGCGTGCCGAGTTCATGCTCACCGAGGCGTTGTCGGGGCGGCACCCGCGTGCGGTCATCGCCGCCGGCAAGACCGAGGCGGCCGTCTCGGCCATGGCGGACGCCCTGGGACGCATCGCGGGACCGTTCGGCACCCGACCGGTGGTGTACCGGACAACCGACCTGCGCTCTAACGAGTTCCGCGGACTCGAGGGCGGAGCGGAGTTCGAACCAGAGGAACGCAACCCGATGATCGGTTTCCGCGGTTGCTACCGGTATGTCTCGGAACCCGAGGTCTTCCGGCTCGAACTCGCGGCCCTCGCGCGGGCCCGGGAGACGCACCCCAACCTGCACGTGATGCTGCCCTTCGTCCGGACCCGCTGGGAACTCGAACGCTGCCTGGAACTCATCGACGAGAGTCCGCTCGGCCGCCAGCGCGGCCTGCATCGATGGGTGATGGCCGAGGTGCCGTCGGTGATGTACTGGCTCCCCGAATACGTCAAGGCCGGCATCGACGGGGTGTCGATCGGCAGCAACGACCTCACCCAGCTGATCCTCGGCGTCGACCGCGACTCCGAATCCTGCGCCGAACTGTTCGACGGCAGCGACCCGGCCGTCCTCGATGCGATCGCGACGATCATCTCCACCGCCCGCCGCTGCGGCATCACCTCGTCGCTATGCGGGCAGGCACCGTCGACCAACCCGGACTTCGCCGAACGCCTCGTGCGGATGGGGATCACCTCGGTGTCGGTCAATCCCGACGCCATCGCGACCACCCGGATGCACGTCGCCCGCGCCGAACAGCGACTGCTCGTCGAGGCCGTCCTCGACCGACCCGGACGGTAGGCCTCGGCGGGTCGTTCCCGCAGTTCTGGGCATTGCGACCCTGTTGTCCGCGGGTCTCGAGGAGGATCGTGGACCTCACCGGCGCGTGAGCAGGCCGACGTGCCCGATCCTCGTCTGCCCCGCGCGGCGGTCTCCTGAGTGAAGGGAGGATGGCAGATGAGAGCTGTTGAGCGCGCCGCCATTCGTGTCCACATCCTGGGTATCGGCCTGAACGAAGACGCGTCAGACCATCGGATACTCGACGAACTCCAGCGCCGCGGTTATCGCCTCCAGCCCGGTGAGCTCCGGTCGGTGCTCGACGAACTCGTCGGGCGCGGGCTCGTCGGGATCTGTGAGGCGCCGGCGGGGTATCCGGGGCGTCGGACCTACGAGACCACCCCGGCCGGCCGGATGTGCTGGGCGCAGGAATGTCGCGCCCTGAGCAAACTCACGCACGAGGTGTTCGGGACCCGTCTACCTCCGCTGCCGCCGCACGTCGGCATCGACGACTCGCAGGCCTGGTTGTCGACGCGTGACCTCGAGGACGCCGAGGACGGCTGAGCAGCAGGTTCGAGGCCTCTCACCGGTGGCTGTCGATGTCGAACTCGCGCCACTCGGCCTCCCACCGCCGCATCCGATGCCGGTCGGCCGCCGCCCGGACGAGCAGGACCAGCCCCCACCAGCCCATCGCGGTCAGCATCACGACGCCGAGCCCGGCCATGACACCTTCGACGACGGCATCGGTGTGGGTGACCGGCGGGTCTGTGACGTGCTGCTCGTCGTCGAGCCAGATGATGCGGACCCGGCCCACGCGGTCGTGACGCTCGGCGTCCACCTCGGCGGTGAGGCGGGCGCCGTCGGGCCGCCGCCACGCGACGACCGTCGGATCGCCGTCCTGCCGCGGTGTCGCGATGACGGTCGCACTCACCGACTGGCGCGGTCCCTGAACCTCCGCGACGGCTTTGTGCGCGGCGTACGTGTTGCCGCCGATGGTCAGGGCGACGAGAACGCCCGCCAGCGCGGACACGAGCAACGCCACGAGCACGAGTGATTCCACCCGGTCCATCGGTCGGACGAGCCGGTTCGACGAGGCGTGCATGAGCCGCCAGCTGTGCAACTCGCGGGAGAGGAAGCGCAGCATGAAGAGTCCCTCCGTCGAAGCCCTCTGCATCGAGTGAAACCCGTCCGCCGCGCGAAGGGAAGGGTCTTCCGTCGCGGATTGTCCGCGACACCTTTTTCGGCCTTCAGTCGATCGACTCACACTTTTCCGTAATTCAAGCTATGGTGATCGTGCGCTTCGTTAACGGCATCGAAGGGGGTGCTCGAAGCGTAGGGGGTCAACACCGGGGTGGGCAGATTCCACACCGGAGCATTTGTGGTCTACGTGTGTGGAGGGCTCAGTTGACCAGTACTCTCTCGGCGCGCGCGTCTAAGCGCAGCACCAGAAAATTTCTCGAACCGTCGGCAATCGCCGAAGCCATCGCCATCGAGCAGCACATCGTGTTGGCCGGATATCAGGCGCTGACCCATTACTCGTCCACTTTCGGACTGACCGAACATCTGGTCGGGGAGATCGACGACGCGGCGCGACGCCACCAGGCGATCGTCTCCCAGTTGCGGCGGATGCATGCGGATGCGCTTGCCGCCGAATCCATCTCGTCTGCACATAAAGAAGCCCTGGCCGCGCTGGGGCTCCTCGAGCCCAGCCGGGCCGAGGCTGTCGGCGTCACCCCGCCGCGCCCGGTGCAGGTGTGCCACATCATCCAGTCGCATCCGGGTCGCCTCGGGGATCCCGCCTCGCGGGCGATCGTCTCGCTGGCCTTCCTGCTCGTCGCGGTGCATGCGCTGACCGATCCGACGAACTGCGGAACCGCTTCTCCGTCACTCAATCTCGTTCCGCCGCCGCTGCACCGCGACCGTGCGCTGCTCGAGAAGGTGCTCGTCCACGCGGTGGCCGCTTTCGATGAGGCGTCGACCGCGGAGCTGACCGGGTACATCTGTGAGGCCAGTGCGTCGTTCGCCGGCTGGTCGACGGAGACCCAGCGCGGGTTGTCGGTGCTGCGGTACAACCCGCATTCGCTGCGTTCGTCGTGCCGAAGCGTGGGACTCGGCGAGATCGACGTCCGTATCGCCGGCTGACTGCACCGTCTGAGCGTCGGTCCGTGGTTACCCTGGCGGGGTGACCACCTCGGTTTCGCAACGGTACCGGTGGCTGTTGCACGTCGACCTCGACCAGTTCCAGGTCTCGGTCGAGCGACTGCGCAGTCCGGAGCTCGTCGGTGTCCCGGTCATCGTCGGCGGCAACGGCGACCCCACCGAGGCCCGCAAGGTGGTGACCTGCGCGTCCTATGAGGCGCGGGACGTCGGCGTGCGGGCCGGGATGCCGCTGCGTGCCGCCTACAAGAAGCTGCCCGACGCCGTGTACCTCCCCCTGGACATGGGGGCGTACGACGCCGCCTCGGCCAACGTCATGGACGTGCTGCGCGGAACCGGTCACCCCGTCGAGGTGTGGGGCTGGGACGAGGCGTACCTCGGCGTCAGCGTGCGGGGCGCCGAGGTCGACCCGTTCGACGACGCCGCCATCGTCGACTTCGCCGAACGGGTACGGCAGAAGATCCTCGAACGGTGCGGCCTGACCAGCTGCGTTGGTATCAGCGACAACAAGCAGCGCGCGAAGATGGCCACCGGTTTCGCCAAGCGGCCGCCCGGAGCCGCACCCGACGACGGCGTCGGCGCGCCACGCGTGTTCCTGCTCGACGACCGCAACTGGCTGGACCTGATGGGTCAGAGGCCGACTCGCGACCTGTGGAGTGTCGGGCCGAAGACCTCGGCCAAACTCGCCGCCAACGGTGTCGAGACCGTCAACGACCTCATCGCGACACCCCGCGACGACCTGATCGCCACCTTCGGTCCGCACCAGGGGAATTGGCTGTACGTCCTGTGCCGCGGCGGTGGTGATTCGACGATCACCGCCGAACCGTGGCTCGCCCGGTCGCACTCCAAGTCGCGGACCTTCGCCACCGACATCTCGGAACCGTCCGAGATGCGCACCGCGGCCGCCGAACTGCTGCGTGAGCTGCTCGATCAGGTCGTCGCCGAGGAACGCCTACCGTTCCGCGTCGCGGTGACCGTCCGGACCACGACCTTCTACACGCGCACCAAATCTCGAAAACTCCCCGCGCCGAGTCTCGACTTCGATCAGCTCGAAGCGGTGGTCGCCGACCTGCTCACCAAGTTCGACATCGACCGTCCGGTCCGCCTCCTCGGTGTCCGCCTTGATCTGGTGACCGATGAGGAGGCCCCCGCCGGTTGAGTAGGCGAGGAGCTTGCGACGAGCCGTAACCCCCCGCCGGTTGAGTAGGCGAGGAGCTTGCGACGAGCCGTAACCCTTCGCTGGTTGAGTAGGCGAGGAGCTTGCGACGAGCCGTATCGAAACCTCTACCCCTGCGCAACCAGCAGCGGCACAAGCTGTTCCGCGGCCGTCCAGGCGCCGTGGTGGCCGATCATCATCGATTCCATCGTCTCGTTCTTCGACCGCGTCAGCGTGACCGAGTCCCGTGCCACCGCGACCACGTCCCCGATCCGCTTCGCCACCGCATCGGTCACCTCGGGGCCGAACCATCCCTCGTCGAGGGTCTGCTCCCGTGAGACGACGTGCGCGGCGTCGCCCAGATACCCCGACCATGCCTTCAACACGTCCTCGGCAGCACCCGGTGACGCGTACACGTGCCGTGCCCTCGCCTCGCCGGCGACCGCCTCGACACCGTCGAGAAGTCCGGGCGCGGTGTCGATGTCGATGGCGCGGTCGGCGGTGATCATGCCGTGGTCGCCGGTGACGAGCAGCGTTGTCCCAGAGGGCAACTCCGCGGCGAGCTCGGCCACCAGTCGGTCGACGAGCCGGAGCTTCTCCAGCCACGCCGCCGACCCCGGTCCGTGGATGTGGCCCGCCGTGTCCAGCTCGCTGTAGTAGGCGTAGACGAACCGGCGATGGCGACTGTGTCCACGCACCGCCATCAGTACGCCGTCGCGCACCCCGTCGGGCGTCACCGCCGGGACGTACTGGCCGGGCGCGCGGAACGCCGCGAGGGTCAGGCCGGTTCCGCGGAACTCGCCGGGCATCACGTATGTCACCCGAACGCCTTCGTCCGCAAGCGCTTCCAGACTCCCGGGATGGGTGCGCACCAACGCCGGGGGATAGGTGACCAGAGCCGACGGGCCCTGCGCGTCGTCGAGACTCCAGCGCAGCGAGTTCAACACCCGGCGCGAACCGCGTGTTCGGCAGTCGTCGTCGGGACGGAAGCTGTAGCCGATGATCCCGTGCACGCCGCAGGGCGCGCCGACCGTCAGACTCAGGATGCTTGTCGCCGTCGTCGCCGGGAATCCTGCACGCAGGGTGGTCGCGGTCAGCTCACGCAGGGTGGGCGCGAACTCGGCGTACTCCTCCAACAACGTCGCACCGAGCCCGTCGATCAGCAGCACCACCACCGAATCACTCGGCGGCACAACGAGGCCAGAGTCAGGAGAAACGCCCAGGGCAACTGATGCGGCAGGCAGAACGTCGGCGAGAGTGTGCGGGTACCGGCCCCAATCCTCGGGAGTCAGTTCGGCGGGAGTCAATTCGACGCTCACCGCACCCCCGAGCCCGCCGGACCGAACACGTAGTGACCCGACCGCAGGAATCGCACGGACCGTCGGGTGTCACCCTCGAGGAGCAACGGCGACATCGCGTCCCGCAGCACGATCCGCCACCGCGCGGCATCGAGCGGATGGCTCACCCGCATCGCTTCGACGTCCCGCGGCAACGCCACCACCACGGTCGCGTCGGGCTCGACCCGCTCGTGATGGGCGACCGGACGCGACCGGTCGGAATCGTCGATCACCGGTACCGCACCGTCGGCGATCAGCGCCTCCACGCTCCCGACGCCGTCCATGCTGTCGGGTAGCTCGTCGTGCAGCGCCCACGACATCAGCATCCGATCGGAGTCCGAGCCGCCGCCCAGCTCGTCGCCGAGTTCGCCGTAGAAGTCCTCGTAGTAGTGGACCGGCTCGGCTCCCAGCTTGGTGATGTTGAAATACGCGTTGCGTGCGACCAGCGGATCGAAGGTCCACGTGATCGTCGCCAGTCCACGTGCCAGCGCCCACTTCCGCTGGTGCATCTTCAGCAGGTAGCCGACATGGTGGCCGCGGCCGCGTCGGGACACCCCGGTGATGTGGCTGTGCAGGGCCTCACCGGCCGGCGCCGACAGGAACGCCACGCTCCCACCCGCCAGGTGATCACCGATGAACGCGCCGGAGACATAGTTGCCCGAATGCGACAGCGCCCGCAGCATGTCGATGCCCACCGGGCGTCTCGTCGGGTCGGGCCGCCAGACGTCGTCGAAGATCCGCATCAGTTCTTCGAGTTCGTCGGGGGAGGACAGCTCGCGTACCTCGACCGTGCGTACCTCGACAGGAGCCGGTGAATGCGACATGTCCTCGATTGTTTCACCGCGTCCGCGGGAGTTGGCCGGGTTGGGCGAGTCCGCTCGACCCGGACCCACTCCTTAGGATGGGGGCCATGTCCCGCACCGTCCGCACGCCCGACGCGTTCACCCGCGTCGCCGCGGCCGGTGTGGTGCCCACAGTCGCGGTCGCCGCGCACGGTGCCGCCGGCGGGCAGGCGCTCAGCTCGGGCGGCGTGGTGCTCACCGTCGCGATCGGTGTGGTCGCGGCGTTGCTCCTGCAGCCGGTGACCCGGGGCCGACGCCTGGTCCCGGCTGCCGCGTCGGCCGCCGGTGTCCTGACCGCGGCGCAGGTCGCGAGCCACTGGTCGCTCGCCGCCGACGCCGCGCACGTCACCCACGACGCCCCGGCGCTGCCGATGTTGCTGACGCACCTCGTCGCGATCCCGCTGAGCGCAGTGCTGATCGTCGTCGGTGCGCAGCTGCTCGCCGTCATCGGGTCGGTCATCGCGTCGCTGACACCACCCGTCGCTCTGCGCGTGCCCGGCGCGTCCCCGGTCTTCTGGACTCGGCCCGCTGTTGTCGCTGGTCCTGCCGTCGGCGGCACCGGCGTTCGCGGACCTCCGCTCGGACTCTGACGCCGCGCCACCACACCGAACCCACGACGGTTCGGTGCCGTCGTGTGCGCGCCACGCCTCTCACGTCCGAACTCTCGAGAAATGAATCCAGATGAAGAAGCTTGTCTCGTCGCGGGCCACGGTCGCCCGCCGCCTCGTCCTGCCCGCCGCTGCTGCCGCCGTCGTCGGCGTCTCCTCCCTGACCGGGGCGGGCGCGGCGTCGGCGCACGTCACCGCCAACGCGCCGACCGTCACCCAGGGCGGATACGGCGTCGTCACGCTGGTCGTCCCCAACGAGTCCGACGCGGCTCCGACGACGTCGCTGCGCGTGACCCTGCCCGGCCTGAAGTCGGCGCGCCCGGAGGTGATGAGCGGCTGGAAGTCGGTGGTCACCAAGAAGGACGATCTGGTCACCGAGATCACCTGGACCGCCGATCCCGGTTCGCCCGGCATCCCCGTCGGCCAGTTCGGTCAGTTCAGCTTCTCCGGTGGCCCGTTCCCCGAGCAGGAGACCGTCGAGCTGCCGGCGCTGCAGACCTACGCCGACGGTGAGAAGGCGGACTGGAACCAGCCGACCCCCGCCGACGGCACCGAACCCGAGAAGCCCGCGCCGACCATCACCCTCGCCGCGGGCGGCGACGGACACGGCGCACACCATGCCGCGGCCCCTGCGACCAGCACCGAGGCACCGCAGTCCCAGGCGACGGAAACCGCCCAGGCCGACTCCGCAGCCCGCTGGCTGGGTGGCATCGGACTGGTCGTCGGCGCCCTGGGCACCGTCTTCGGTGTCGCGGCACTGATGGTGGTCCGACGCAACGGACGTGGCAATGCGTAGGCACCTCCTCCTGATCCTGGCCGCGCTGGCGTGCCTGGGGCTGGTCGGTACCTGGTCGGCGCCCGCGGCGTCGGCGCATTCGCGACTGGTGTCGTCCGATCCCGACGACGGCGCGAGCCTGCCGGCAGGTCCCCGGACCGTCACGCTGACGTTCAACGAGGCCATCCAGTCCGCGTACGCGGTGCTCAACGTCGTAGGACCCGACGACCACTTCTGGCAGTCCGGTGACCCGAAGGTCGACGGCAGCAAGGTGAGCGTCGGCGTGCGGGAACTGGGTCCGACCGGCACGTACACGATCAACTACCGGGTCACCTCTGCCGACGGACACGTCGTCAGCGGGCAGCGCAGCTTCGAGCTCACGGTCGCCGGCAACGGTGAGCCGGGTCCGCCCGTCGAGGCCTCCGCTGATCAGTCCGACGACGGAATCCCGGTGTGGTACTTCATCGTCGGTGCCGTCGCGGTCCTGGTCGTGGGTCTCGGAATCGTGTTCTGGCTGACCCGCCCCAAGACGCGGAGCTGACGCGTGAGGGTCGTGGCCGGTGTCCCGGTCCTGTTCGCCGGACTGCTGGTGAGCTGGTTGCTCGCCCGCCCCGACGGACCGGACACGGTGGCACTGCCCGCGACCCTCGCGCTCGGCGTCTCGGTGGTGGTGCTCGGACTCGGCCTGTTGCCGACGGTCGACGCCGAGCCGTCGTCGAGGTGGATCGGTGCGCTCGCCGGCGTCTGGGTGGTGGCGACGCTGATCAGCGCGTGGGTGCGCACCGCCGACCGGTCCGGTAAGGACGTGCTCGACGTGAGTGCCGGCGACTTCGGTGAGGTCGTCGGTTCCGGCGCCTCGGAGATGGTGGCGCTGGTCGTGGGGCTGCTCATCGTCGTGTGGGCGGTGCTCGACCTACTGACCGGCATCGAGATCCCGGTCCTGGTGGTCGGTGCCCTCGCGGCGATCGGGGTGTTGGCCACCGCGATCGCCGGTCACGCCGGCAACGACGCGTTCGGTCCGTTCCTCGTCGGCGCGCATGCGCTGGCTGCCGCCTGGTGGTGCGGGCTGTTCGCCGCGATGGTGATCGCGGTACGTGGCCGGTCCGGCTGGTCGCGGAGTCTGCCGGTGTTCTCGCAGCGTGCGCCGTGGGCCGTCGGGGTGATCGCGGTGACCGGCGTGGTCGCCGCGCTGACCGAGATCGACGGCCTGTCAGCGCTGGTCACCACCGGTTACGGACGGATTCTGGTGGCGAAGTTCGTGATGCTGGCAGCCCTGGTCGGTGTCGCCCTGTGGCATCGACGCCGCTGGGTGCCTGCCGCCGAACGCCACCGTTCATCCGAGGCCGCGTCGATCCGCAATGCCGTCGCCGAGCTGATCTTGATGGCCGTCGTGTTGGGTCTGGCCGCCGGGTTGTCGGCGACCGCGCCCTGACCTATTGCTGCCTGAGGTGTGCGGAGCACAAGCGGCGAGCCACGAAGGCTAGGTCGAGATCCCTACTTCAGCGCCCGCGACTGATCCCAGATCGCGAGCAGTTCGTCGATGATGTCGGTGGCCATGTGCAGCGTGCTGAGGTGGCTCTCGCCGGGTAGCTCGAAGAGCTTGGCGTCGGGCAGCAGCGACACCATGTGCTCGCCGTGGGCGTACGGAATGATGTGGTCGTGGTCGCCGTGCCACCAGCGCACGGGCACCTGGACGTCGGACACGCGGAAGCCCCAGTCCTTGGCGAAGACGACGACGTCGGCGAACGGCGCCTCCATCGCGCGACGCCCGCCGTGGAGCAGGTCGTCGAGGAACATGGCCCGGAACTCGGGGCGCGCCAGCAGTTCTCGGTCGGCCTGCGGGGAGAAGTGACCGTAGACGGAGATGGCGGGCTCGGCGATCGGCCGCGCAAAGCGGAGTGCGGTGCTCAGGACCTGCCCGATCTGCGACCCCGCGACGTTGACCGCCGGCGCCACGAACGAGCCGAGCTTCATCGCGCCGCCGGGGATGCGGTCGGGTCCGACGGTCGGGGCGACGCCGCCGAGGATGCCCGCGGCGACCACCCGGTCGGGCATCGCGTGCGCCACCCCGAGCGCGTACGGGCCGCCGCCGGAGAGGCCGACGATGGCGAACTCGTCGATGCCGAGCGCTTTGAGGACGTCCTCGAGGTCGGGGGCGAAGGCGGCGATGTTCTCGTACCGGTGCGGCGTCGACGACCCCACGCCCGGCCGGTCCAGGCCGATCAGCCGAACTTCCCGCTCAGCGGCATATCCCCGGGCTTCGACGGGGATCTGTCGGCGGGCTCCGGGCGTCCCGTGGAGCCAGATGATGGCCCGTCCGGTGGCCGATCCGTATTCGGCGAACCCGATTCGACGATCACCGTCGGCCACGGCGATCGACCCCTCGATTTTCGGACGGGCGATGTCGATCATGTGACCAGCATCTCACGTAGCGTTATCTGGGTGATCCCCGAGTTTCTCAACGGCGCCGCCAGAGCGGTCCGCCACGTCTTCTCGCCCCACCCGGCCACAGACATTCCCGAAGGCCAGATGCTCGACCTGCCCGGTCGCGGACGCGCCTTCGTCACCGATTCGGGACCCCGCGACGCCCCGGCGGTGTTCCTGCTGCATTCGGTGCTGACCACCGGCCTGCTGTGCTGGTATCCGACGATCCCGGCGATCAACGACCGCTACCGGGTGATCACCCTCGACGCTCGCTGGCATGGCCGCGGCATCGAGTCCGACACCTTCGATCTACGTGACTGCGCCGACGACGTGATTGCGGTCGCCGACGTCCTCGGCATCGACAGGTTCGTCGCCGCCGGATTCTCGATGGGCGGCGGCATCGCCCAGCTGGTGTGGCGTCGACACCCCGAGCGGGTGTCGGGACTGGTGCTCTGCTCGACCGGCCCGTTCTTCAGCACCAACGACCCCAAGCATCGGAAGTCGTCGGAACGGACCGGCCGCATCCTGACACCGCTCTACCGACTTCTCCCGCGCGTCTCCGAGAAGAGCCTCAACAAGACGACATCGCACACGTCCATCTGGGCACTGCGTCAGTTCTTCTCGACGCCGCTCTCGCACCTCGGTGAGTTCGGCAGCGGCCTGGGGCAGTTCGACTCCCGCAGCTGGCTCCACGAGATCGACGTCCCGACCGCCGTTGTTGTGTCCACCCGCGACCGCGTCGTCGAACCCGAACGCCAGCAACTGTTACTCGATGGCATTCCCGGTTCGCAGCGCTTCGAGGTCGACGGTGGCCACGCCTGCTGCGTCCTCGGCGCCCGGCACTTCATCCCACCGTTCACCGAAGCTCTCAACACGGTGAGTTCGCATGCAGCGGTGAAGGTTCCGCCGGCGGGGTGACCTCGATACGCCCCTCGGCCAGCGCCTCAGGCCTACTCGGCCGGCGAAGGGAGACGCTCGTCGGCTGGCGCCTCGGGGCAGCCCCCTCTGTTGGTTGAGTAAACGAGGAGCTTGCACGAGCCGTATCGAAGCCAGCCGACGGCTTCACACTATGGACTTGTCAAAGAACGGATGCGGTCCCGGCGGATCGCCGGGTGCGGAAGGTGCTGCGCAAAGTTCGTGTGTCAGGCGGCGTCGTCGAGTCGCATGGTGCGGCGGTTGTAGGCAGGCAGCGGACGACGGCGCGGGTCGATGTCAGCCGGCGGGATCAGCCACGGGTGACGGTCGAAGCCCATCATGATGTCCCACCCGTTGTGGTGGACCTGGGTGTGACAGCGTTGGCAGAGCAGACAGCCGTTGTCGAGGTCGGTGTCACCGTCGTCGGACCAGTGCAATATGTGATGGACCTGCGTATGTGACGGTGGCGCACCGCATTTGATACACGTCTCATCCCTGATGATGATCGCTTTGCGCAGGTGTGCTGGGAAGAGTCGTCGTTCGCGGCCCATCTGTAGTGGGACGGTTTCGCCGTCGATGATGATCTCGGTCAGGGTTCCGTCACACGACAGCCGTTTCGCGGTGGACTGCGTGGCCGACCCGGTCCAGGGCAGGAAGGCGGGGTTGCCGGCGTCGGCGGGGATGGTCAGTAGCGTCTGGGTTCTCGGTGTACCGATGGTGTCCATCGCCGCACCGACGGCGGCTTGGTCGAGCAGGACCTCGAATGCGTCGGCACGGATCTGGGCTGCTGATCGTCGGTCGGGTGAGCCGTCGGGTTCGGGGCGCGGCATAGAGCGTTCGTCGATCATGGAGATGAACTTCTCGCCCACGGTCTGTGTCAGGTTGGCGTGGATCTCGACGCGACTGTCGTCGGTTGTGTGGTGCGACAGCGTGTCCAGGGTTCGGTCGTCACACGCGGGGATGCCGCCCTCCTCGTCGGCGATGGTGCTCCCGATCGTCTGGGCGTGCTTCTGGATCTCGGTAGGTGTGGCACCGGAGAGGGCTTGGGTGAGGAGTTCGGTTTCGTAGATCGTGCGGTCGTCGTCGGAAAGCGTTGTAGCCGACCGCTTCTTGATGGTGGCCATTCCCCGGACGATGGCGTCGACAATCTCTCCGGAGAGGCGTCCGTCGGCCGCGCAGGCCTCGACCTTGCTCAAGGTGCCGAGGGAGTCGGCAACACGGGTGGTGCGTGTCGATACCGCAGGTGCGAATCCCATCTCGATCAGCAGCTTCTTGGTTGTCGAACCAGCTTTCTCCGCAACGCGCACATCGTCGAGATGTGCTGCATGCGTGGAGAGTTGGTGATCGGCCAGGTTGCGGACCATTCGCCAGAACTCCAGCTGGGAAAATGTCGTGCGACCAGTGGGATCGTCCGTGGGCGGAGTGATTCCCGCGAGCTGGTCGAGGAGGGTCTCGAGCGGTGTCATGACTCCTTTGTACCCGAACAGATGTTCGAATGCACGGAAACTCCACAGCTTCTTTCCGCGAGTGTCCGCTGCTCACAATGTATTTCACGGGCGTGAAAGAAATACTGAAACACCAGTGAACAGAAATCGCACAAGTAACAGAATCGCCGCAAAAGTGGTCTGTGCGCAGTAGAGAATTTGTAGAACTTGAGAAGCCGGGGCAGGAGCCGCACTCACCGATCCCGGTAGTACGCGCGGAGCGCACGGCTGATGACCTTGACCTCCCGGGTCTTCTCGCGCCGCAACCGTGCGTCAGTGCGGGCCGCCACCCACTCGTTCTCGCGCTGCAGCTTTCGGTAACTCTCCACGCGTCGCGCGTCGAGCTCCTCTCTGTCGACGGCTGCCCGGACAGCGCATCCCGGCTCGGTGTCGTGTACGCAGTCCGTGAACCGGCAGTACTGCGTGAGTTCGTCGATCTCGGGGAACGCGGCGGCGATACCCGCATCGGCGTCCCACATGCCGACACCACGCAATCCCGGTGTGTCGATGAGGGTCGCGCCACCTCCGAGCGGGAACATCTCGCGATCGGTGGTGGTGTGCCTGCCTTTGCCGTCGCCCTCCCGAACGGGTGCGGTTGCCTGAACATCACGGCCGCGCAGTGCATTGACAAGCGTCGACTTGCCGGCGCCCGAAGCTCCGACGAGTACGGCGGTCCCAGAGATCTGGTTGCGTAACTCACTCAACCCGGTTCCCTCCGGCGCACACACCTCGACGACGCTCGCTCCGATCGCGAGGGCGGTGACCCGATCGAGTGCCGGTTCGGTCGCGACGTCGACCTTCGTGAGCGCGACGACCGGCTGCGCCCCGCTGTCCCAGGCGAGGGCGAGCAGACGTTCGACGCGGCCATCATCGAGAGTGTCTGCCGCGACCGTCACCACGACGGTGTCCACATTGGCTGCGAGGACCTGCTCCTCCGAACGCCCAGATGCGTCGGCGCGTCGAATCGCGCCGGTCCGAGTCAGCACTTCGCGGACCGCGCCGATCGTGTCGCCGCCGGCTGCGGGCTCACTGACAACCACCCAATCGCCGGTGCAGACGTGGTGACCCTTCGTCCGCACGGTCAGGGGACCTGTAGAGGTGATGGCGTCGCTGTACCCGCGACGCACTCGCACGATTCGGCCCGGATAACCGTGGAACTCGCTCTGCGCGAACTGCTCTGCAATCTGCGCGGACCAACCGTACTCGGCCAGAAGGGCGGTATCGGTTGGCACGAAAGACTCCAGGCTCGCAGTGTTGCACGGACCTACGGCCCGCTCGGACGCATTCGATGGTGAACCCTGGCGGCCGACGCCGCAATCGAATATTCGAGTCGGCGAGTTGGTTGGCGGTTCGTCGGCCGCGGTCTTCTTCGGTGGAAGCCTTGTTCTCTATGTCGCAGGCTTCACTGCGAGGATGGTCGAGACGGTGCGTATCGGCGAGAGAAGGAACTGCACCCAGGGAGCAAGGTGCATTGGTGCTGCTCATCTTCAATGTCGCGGTCGGTCTCTGGTACGTGAAAGTCTCTCGACCGAGGAGGATTCGCCGCGTCTACGCCATCATCGTCGGTCAGCACCTCAACGGAACTCGGCCAGCAGACTCTTCTGCCGGCCGAGTGGGCAAAGCTGTGTCGAAACCGCGGGGGCTGAAACCCCTACGCCTGCACCTCAAATGCCTTGAGAACGGTCGTCGCCCAGATCTGCTGCCCGGCAGCGCTCGGGTTGACGGTGTCCTTCAGCAACGGCGCCAGCGAGGCGGCGTCGGTGGGGAAGGCGGAGTAGACGTCGACGACCTGGATGCCCTCGACGTCCATGGCCGACGCGAACCCGGCGGTCCGCTCACCGGTGTTCTTGCCCTGTGCCGGGCTCTGCTTGATCGCGACCAGGTCGGCGTTCGGGTATTCCTTGCGGAGCTGTGCGATGAGCGGCTGAAGCTGTTCGGCGAGCGGGGTCTCGGCATCCTGCGTATGTCCGAAATTAAGCATGATTAAATCCGGTGTGACATCCGCAGGAATCATCTTGTCGAGATTGTCCAGCGCGTAATTCGCGTCTTTTCCGGGAGCGCTGCCATTCCAGAATCCGATCGGTCCGTTCGGGCCGTCGCCGAGTCCGACCATTGCGCCGTAATCATTGGTCGTGGTGTTCCAGAACTTGGTCGCCATCGGCCGCTGCAGTGTCTGACTGATCGCGCTGCCGACCTTGGGTGCCCAACCGTCGCGGGCGGCGCCGGTCGAATCGCCGAGCACGCAGTTTACAGCACAGGTTCGTGGACAACGCCCGGTGAAGCCTGTTTGAGTAGGCGAGGAGTGCAGTGATCAGCCGTAGTGAAACCGCGTCCCTCGCTCCCTGAGATGCGAGAAGTGATAGCGAGCGCCAATGTCGCTCCCCGAGGTGGGCGAGCGTCATCGAGCCGTGAAAGGGGCTTGGCGACGGACGGATCAGATCCCAGTCCCACCACCTACTCCTCGTGCCGTCGCCGTTCAAGGGTCCGCGCGAAAGTGATTGCGGCAAGTACGACTCCGATGATCGACAAAATGTCCGATTCGGTGAAGCCGTGGTTGATGTTGACCGAGACTAGCACTCGTCCCTCGATCGGTCCGTTCCCGAACAGCCACGCTACGGATAGAGATGTCAGAACAGCGGCGGCCCGGTACGACGGACGCGCCAGGGCCCACGCTCCGGTAACAAACAGCAGGTTCAGCAGCACCAACGCGTGGAACACCGACGGATGGAGGGGTTCGAGCGGATGCGTGAGCATCTGCCTAGTATCCCTGGAACGCTGGTGCCCCAGAATTAGAGGACATTTCTTTGGCTGCGGAGCTCGAACGTGCGCCCACGCGAGAGAATCTCGACCAGGGAGTTACCATATCCAGACTTCGGGAGCATCGTAGCTCGCGCTCGAAGTTCCTCATCGTCAATGAATCCCTGGCGCCAGGCAATCCCGTCGGGGCGCCATTCTTCCCGGACCGATCGCGGGCTACGGCAACTACCACCGCCGGCGGGTTGGATCGGTTGAGGTGGGCCCTTCGTAGTGGTCCAGTTGTTGTGCGACTCTGTTGCCCGAGTGTTTGGGCAGGAAGAATCGACGACGACATGGCAGGTAGCAAGCGCCGGCGGCATACGCCGGATCAGATCATCCGCAAGCTGGCCGAGGGCAACAAGCTCCTCGGGACCGGGCAGGAGTTGGCTGAGGTGTGCCGGCATCTGGAGGTCACAGAGTCGACCTGGCATCGCTGGGTGGCCCAGTACGGGGGCATGAAGGCCAATGACGTCAAACGCCTCAAACAACTCGAATCAGAGAACGCTCGGCTCAAGAAGTAGGTCGCCAACCAGGCCCTCGATATCGACATGCTCAAGGAGATTTCGTCGGGAAACTTCTGACCCCGAACCGCAAGCGCAGCGCCGTGACGATGCTGCGTGAGCGGTTCGGGGCATCTGAGCGGCGAGCATGTGCTGTGGTGGGCATCCACCGCTCCACGATGCGACYGCACCGATGACCAGCACAGCATCCGACCAGGCCAGACGCCGTACATATCGCAGGGTCCACGACCTCGCACTATCTTCGCGCCCCGCGAGCGGATACAGCTGCCGACGCCGCGAGCCAGTTCGTGCAGCAGACCTTTCCTCTATCTGACGACCGGTACTCACCCGGGCCGCCCCTTGCC
>NZ_JAJQJP010000016.1:0-92047 GCF_021245825.1 Gordonia metallireducens
GCSAGATCAATCGCCACCACCGCGTAATCGCGGCGCACGATCTCCCGCAGTCGGCTCAAACGGTCGTTTCGGCGTTTCGTTCCTCGACTCAAGGGACTAGCGTCAGACATCGACATCCTCCTTGTTGTGGTTGGGACACCAAGCCCTTACGACCACAACAGGAGGATGTCCCGTATTTCACAACCTTCGAGCTATTACTAGGTGCGAGGAGCGAAAGCGACGAGCCACGAAGGCCCGGTGACATTCGTGCTCAGTCGACCCGCCGGCCCCGCAACGCCCCTTCGGTGTACGCCGCGATCCGTTCGGTGAGTTCGTCGTCGTCCAACCCGCTTCCCGCCAACTGATGGATCTGCGCATCCAGCGCCGGGAGCGTGAGCCGCAGGTCGGCCTCCGCGTCGGCGGGTGTCCAGCCGTCGGCGACGAGATACGCGATCAGGCGGGTGATCAACCGTTGCGCGAACCCGGCGTAGAGCTCTCCGACGACGCCTGGGCTCGCCAGTTCGCGCAGACGCCCATGTGCCCGACCGTGACTCGAGTTCTCCTCCACTGCAACCGCGACCACCTCGTGTAGGACGGCCGGCCAGTCGGTGGACTCGACGGGATGCGCGTCGAGGGCGGCGACCATCCGCACCTCCGCCGCGGCGAGATGCCGTGCGGCGAGCTCGTCGAAGATCGCTTGCTTGTCGCCGAAGTACTGGTAGATGGAACCGACCGAGACGCCGGCGGTCTCGGCGATCCCGTTGGTCGTCAGCGACGCACCCTCGGCGCCCAGAAGCTGAGTGGTCGCCTCCAGGATCACCTCGACGGTGAACGAAGAGCGTTGCTGCCGTGGTCTTTTGCGCATATCCGAGGTCTCCGGTGAATGCGAGTTGTGGCGGGTTCGCGGGCGCTCGACGATGGATGTGTGACTTACGGATCGTACCTACGCTTCCTGCCCGAGCCCTGGCGTTCGGCCGCCGCGGACATCGAGGCCACCTCGTCGTGGTGGAGGTGGCCGGCGAGCGAGACGCGCCCGTCGGGGCCGGTGGACGTCCACATCCTGCGCGCGATGCGGCCCGACGCGCCGCTGCGGGTGCTGCTGCTCCACGGCGGTGGTGGGCACGGCGAACTCGTGTGGCCACTGGGTGCCGTGCTCGCGGGGGAGGGGTACGACGTGCTGGCGCCAGACCTCCCGCAATACGGGCGGACGCGCGTCGCCGATCCTGGTCGCGTGCGATACCAGGACTGGATCGACCTGGTCGGCGATCTGATCGCGGCGGAGACCGAACGGGACCCGAGGCCGATCGTCGTGTTCGGTGCGAGCCTCGGCGGCATGCTCGGCTACGACGTCGCGGCCGGGGGTGCGCGCGTCGCCGCGGTCGTGGCCACCTGCCTTCTCGACCTCGCCGGTGATCCGGCGGCCCGCCGAGCCGCATCCCGCACGCCGACGCCGGCCCGTCTCCACTCGCTGTTGTCGGTCGCGTCGCGGATCGGGGTCCTCGCTCGGTTGCGGCTCCCGATCAGGTGGGTCGCGCCGATGGCGCGGATCAGCAACGACCCCGCGGTCTCGCACGCCTGCATCGACGATCCGCGTGGGGCGGGTTCGAGTGTCTCGCTGGGGTTCATGGCGGACCTGATGACCCACGAGATACCCGCGCCGGAGAACTACCGGGGTCCACGGGTGGTGCTGGTCCATCCGGCGGCCGATACCTGGACGCCGCCGGAGATCAGCATCCGCTTCGCACGACGGATCGCCGCGCGAACCGACATCCACCTGCTCACCGGTTGCGGGCACTTCCCTGTCGAACAGCCGGGCGTCGACGAGCTCGCCGGTCACCTGCGCGCCCTCGCGATCGACTTGGTTTCCGGGTCGGATTCACCGGAACGCGCGCAGTAGCCGCGTCGGATCGTGGTCGGCGTCGGTGCCGTCGGAATCACGGAGGAGCGCGTCGAGAACCAGTCCGTCGAGTGCTGCGACGAGCTGCCGGGCGTCGACGAGCGGCATCCCGCGCCCGACGAGGCGCTCGACGAACCGGTCGCGCCCGGTGACCATGCGTTCGCGCATGACCTCGTCGCGGGTGGCCAACAGCATCAGCTCGTAGCGGGCACGAGTGCGGACACGGTCGGCGCCCAGCCAGCGGGCCAGCACCTCGGGGGTCGACTCGCCGTCGACCGGGACGTCGCGGGTGAGGACATGGTCGACGAGAGCGGCGAGAAAACCGTCCTGACCACCGAAATGGTGACGGATACTGCCGTGGGGGACGCCCGATGCGTCCTCGACCGCGCGCGCCGACGCCTGCCTGATCCCGATCGTCCCGATCAGCTCGAGCCCGGTGTCGAGCAGGGTCTCGCGCGTCGATCGAACGGCTGATTTCTCCACACGGAGAAGCCTATCTGCTAGCGTTCTTCTCCATGTGGAGAAGATCGTCATGAAGGCGGTGGTCGTCGGCGCCGGGATCGGGGGACTCTGCACTGCCGCCGGGCTGTCGTCGTCGGGCGCGGAGGTCACGCTTCTCGAGCGGGCGTCCGAGGTTCGTGGGGGCGGGTCGGGGCTCAGCCTGTTCGGAAACGGACTCCGGGCGCTCGAATCCCTCGGACTGCGATCCGTGGTCCCCGATGCCCGAGGGGTTTCGCCCACGCTGAACGGAACCCGTCGTCCCGACGGCCGATGGCTCACCCGCTTCGACCCGTCGGCGATCGCCGACCTCCGTGTGGTGCGGCGCAGCGATCTCCATGAGGCGCTCCTCGGCCTGCTCGGATCGGGCGTCGAGATCCGGACCGGAACCGGCGTGCGCGAGGTGCGCGACAGGACGGTCCGGCTGGACGACGGCACGACCATCGACGGCTGCGACCTGATCGTCGGAGCCGACGGTCTGCGGAGTCGTGTGCGTCCCGCGGTCACCTCCGACCCCGGCGCGGCCTACGCCGGTTATGTCGCCTGGCGAGCCATCACGGCGCGGCCCGTCGACCTCGACGCGGCGGGCGAGACGATGGGGCGCGGACAACGATTCGGGATCGCGCCGCTACCGGACGGGCACGTCTACTGGTTCGCCGCGGTCAACCATGAGGCGGGTGTAGCAACGGGCGGTTTCGACGAAGTGCGACAACGCTTCTCGGCCTGGCATTCGCCCATCGGGGAGATCCTCGACGCAACCGATCCGGCGGACGTCGGGGTGCTGCCCATCGAGGAACTCGCGCGCCCGCTGTCCGCCTTCGTGCGGGGTCGATGTGTCCTCGTCGGCGACGCCGCTCATGCGATGACCCCGAACCTCGGGCAGGGGGCGAACCAGGCGATGGAGGACGCGGCGACCCTCACCGCGCTGCTGGGTCGCGCAGGGCAGGGCGTCGACGACGCTCTGCGCACCTACGACCGTCTGCGTCGGCGTCGTACCCAACGCATCGCGCGCCAGGCGTCGGCCGTCGGCAGGGTCGGTCAGTGGCGGTCGGCGCCCGCGGTCGGATTGCGTGATCTGGCGATGCGGGCCGCGCCCGACGCGGTGCTCAACGGCCGGTTGCGACGCATTCAGGATTGGCAACCACCCGTGCGGTGATCGCCACTCGAGTCTGGTCCGCCGCGCTGAGCTGTGGCATACTCGTCGCCGTGATCAAGAGCTGTCAGGAGTGTTGTCAGGGCTAGTACCGCATCTGCGGCTGCCCTACTTCGCGCTCCCCGCTCGTTTTCGATCACCTGAGGACTCCCTCTCATGACCGCTTCGGTTGCCACTCCTGTTCTGTCCAGCACTGTCTTCGCCGCGACCGCGCCGACCGTCGCCCCGGCCCCGGCAGCACCTCTGTCGTTGCAGGTCAGCGACTACAAGAAGGCCGTCGCCGAGGGCGCCACCCCGGTGGACGTCCGCTCCCATCGCCGCCGCCAGATCGACGGCGCCCTGTTCGGCGCGCTCGCCATTGACGCCGTCGAGGTCCTCGACCGCCTCACCCCCGGCACCTCCGAGTCGCTGACCGCGGCTCGCACCGACTCCCGCTGGATCCTCGTCAGCGAGGACGGCCACGAGGCCGAGTGGCTGGCCTGGCACCTGCAGGCGCGGGGCGTCCACGGTGCGGTGTTCGTCGTCGGTGGGCATCGCCGCATGCGCCAGGCCAAGGTCAACGGCCGCATCCATCCGGACGAGCTCGCCATGATCTCCGCACACGAGAGCTGAGCCGGCCCGCACGTCCCTGGCCGCCGTCCCTGTCATCGCTGTCACAGCAGGTACGGCGAGTTGGGAGTCGGTGACCGGCCCCGATAGTGTGCGTGGGGTGAGTGACAGCCCGACCAGTGCCGCCTCCACCGCGGCCGAGAAGACCACGGACGCCGACGACCAGACTCCCGAGCAGCTGCGAATCCGCCGCGAGAAGCGCGAGCGCATCCTGTCCGAGGGTCGCGAGGCGTACCCCGTCTCGATTCCGCGCACCCACTCTCTCGGCGAGATCCGCGCCGCCTACCCCGACCTCGAGGCCGGCACCGAAACCGGTCAGCACGTCGGTGTCTCCGGGCGCGTGATCTTCCTGCGGAACAAGGGCAAGCTGTGCTTCGCGACCCTCCAGGAGGGCGACGGCACACAGCTCCAGGCGATGGTCAGCTTCAACGGCGTCGGCGAAGAAGCGTTGGGCCGCTGGAAGTCCGACGTCGACCTCGGCGACATCGTCTTCATCTCCGGTGAGGTCATCAGCTCCCGCACCGGCGAGCTGTCGGTGATGGCCGACGACTGGCAGATGGCGTCGAAGTCGTTGCGGCCGTTGCCGGTTGCCCACAAGGACATGAACGAGGAAACCCGGGTTCGCCAGCGCTACGTCGACCTCATCATGCGTCCGGAGGCCCGCGAGACCGCCCGCACCCGCATCAAGGTGATGGCCGAACTCCGTGCGGCACTGGCCCGTCGGGGATTCCTCGAGGTCGAGACCCCGATGCTGCAGACGCTGCACGGCGGCGCCGCGGCTCGCCCGTTCGTCACGCACTCCAACGCCTTCGACATGGATCTGTACCTGCGCATCGCGCCGGAGCTGTTCCTCAAGCGCTGCGTCGTCGGTGGCATCGAGCGTGTCTTCGAGATCAACCGCAACTTCCGCAACGAGGGCGCCGACTCCACTCACTCGCCCGAGTTCGCGATGCTGGAGACCTATCAGGCCTACGGCACCTACGACGACTCGGCGAAGATGATCCGCGAACTCGTGCAAGAGGTTTCGCAGGCCGCGCTGGGAACCCAGACCCCGACCATGCCCGACGGTTCGACCTACGACCTGTCCGGCGAGTGGACCTCCCTCGAGATGTACCCGTCGCTGTCGGAGGCGCTCGGCGAGGAGATCGTGCCTGCCGGCAACCCAAACGAGACCACCGTCGAGCAGCTGCTGGCGATCGCCGAGCGCGTCGGCCTGGAGATCCCCAAGGACAAGGGTTACGGCCACGGCAAGCTCGTCGAGGAGCTGTGGGAGCACATGGTCGGCGAGAAGCTGAACCAGCCGGTGTTCGTCCGCGACTTCCCGGTCGAGACCTCGCCGCTCGTGCGATCACACCGCTCGGTGACCGGCGTCGTCGAGAAATGGGACCTCTACGTCCGCGGCTTCGAGCTGGCCACCGGCTACTCCGAGCTCGTCGACCCCGTCATCCAGCGTGAACGCTTCGTCGACCAGGCCCGTCTCGCCGCCGCCGGCGACGACGAGGCGATGGTCCTCGACGAGGAGTTCCTCGCCGCGATGGAGTACGGCATGCCGCCGACCACCGGCACCGGCATGGGCATCGACCGCCTCCTGATGGCCCTCACCGGCCTCGGCATCCGCGAGACCATCCTCTTCCCGCTGGTGAAGCCCCGCACCTAGCCGTTTTATAGCTCGAACCCGCGCTCACCGCGATTTCGAGCTATAGATCTGCGGACGTTGGCCAGCACCGACGCCGGTTGTCCGGTGATGTCCTGCCAGGTGAACCGCAGCACGGTCCAACCGTTGGCGATGAGGACGTTCTGTCGCGTGCGGTCGTGCTGGAACGACGCCGCGTCGCTGTGGAAGGCGAAGCCGTCGATCTCGACGGCCACCTTCTGCTCGATGAAGGCGAGGTCGACCACGTAGCCACAGACCGGCGCGTTGGCCGTCCAGCCCGTGACTCCTCCGGAGCGAAAGAGCGCGATTGCCTTGCGCTCGGCCTCCGACCGGGAGCCGTCGGTGATCGCGGCGACCATCTCACGGGACCTCCTCGACCCGCGGCGCCCGCCGTTGCGTTTCTGGGCGTCGACGACCTCGGTCACCGTCGTGTGTTTCCGGAGAAGCGCCGAGTCGAGAAGCCGCGAACCATCGTCGACTGCGGCGTCGAGAACGGTGAGCGCCTTCGTAGTGACCTGAAGCCCGTCGACCTCGACGAGGTCGTCCGGTGCCACGGTCCGGTGCCAGATGCGGACGCCGGCGATGGCGCCCCCGTGACGGCCCTGGGGTGTGACCACGTGGATCTGCTTGGGCGCAGTCCTCGTGAAGCCGTGCCACCAGTAGGCCGTCCCTGAACACAACGCGGCGCGTGGCGAGGTCGAGAGCACCGCGATCCGTGCGCGCATGCGGTCATCGAGCGCTCGGTCTCCGACGTGGAAGACGCCGCGCGACACCCGAACCCACTCGCCGGATTTCACCCGTCGATAGGCGGCGTCGGAGCTGATGGCGCAGGCCATGACGTCCGCAGCCGTGAACACGCCGTCATGAGCGGCGAGCAGCTCGCGGAACTTGGTGAAGTCGGGCACGGAACTTCGACGCGGCGGCCCGGCGGCCGGTTCCGCCTACTGCGATTTATAGCTCGAACCCGCGCTCAGCGCGACTTCGAGCTATAAGTTGCGCTTGAGGATCTTGCCCGAGGCGTTGCGCGGGAACTCGTCGACGAACACCACCGAGCGGGGCACCTTGAAGTTGGCGAGGTGCTGCTTGGCGAAGGCGATGACCTTCTGCTCGTCGAGGTCGGCGTCCTTGCGGACGGTCAGGTAGGCGCGGCCGACCTCGCCGAGCCGGTCGTCGGGGACGCCGACCACGGCGGACTCGGTGACGCCGTCGATGCGGGCGAGGGTCTGCTCGATCTCGGCGGGGTAGACGTTGAATCCGCCGCAGATGTACATGTCCTTGAGCCGGTCGGTGATCTTGAGGTTGCCGTGCTCGTCGATGGTCCCGATGTCGCCGGTGTGGAGCCAGCCGTCGGCGTCGATGGTCTCGGCGGTGGCCTCCGGGTCGTCGAGGTACCCGACCATCACCATCTCGCCGCGCGCGAGGACCTCACCGGCGTCGGAGAGTTTGATCTCCATGCCGGGGAAGGCGCGACCGCAGGTGTTGGCGACGGTCTCGTCATCGTCGTCGGGGGTGCAGGTGGAGACGAATCCGCTGGCCTCGGTCAGGCCGTAGGCGGTGATGACGGTGTCGACGCCGAGGTCGTTCTGCAGACGTTCGACGAGGACGACCGGCACGATCGACGCCCCGGTGATCACGATGCGCAGGCTGGACAGGTCGTGGTCGGAGCGCTTCGGGTCGTCGAGGATGGTCTGGAAGATCGTCGGGGCGCCAGGGAAGACCGTGGCGCGTTCGTCGGAGACGAGTTTCATCGCCTGCTGCGGCGAGTACACCGCGAGCGGCAGCATGGTCACGCCGAACAGGACGCTCGGCAGGATGCCCGCCTTGTAGCCGAAGGTGTGGAAGTACGGGTTGACCATCAGATAGCGGTCGTCCGGGTTCAGGCCGGCGTTCGAACCCCAGCCGTGCGAGCCGGCGAGTGTCTGGCGGTGAGTCGCCAACACGCCCTTGGATTTACCGGTCGTACCGGAGGTGAACAGGATGTCGGAGATGTCGTCGGGGGAGACGGCCTCGGCTCGACGATCCGCCTCGGTCAGTGCCTCGGCGGTCTCGCGAGTCAGAAAGTCGTCCCAGTCCACCGCGCCGTCGGGGGTCGACGACCCGCCGGACAGCGGCACCCGGATCACCAGATCCGGCAGCTTGTCGCGATGGTCGCGCAGCAGCTCGGCCGCGTGGTCGGCGCCCAGGAACTCACCCGACACGACGAGTCCGCGCGCGCCGGAGCGTTCGACGATCTCGATGGCCTCGCCCGCGGTGTAGCGGGTGTTGAGGGGGACCAGCGTCGCGCCGGCGTAGTGGACGCCGAGGGCCGCGATCGGCCAGTGGTAGCTGTTCGGCGACCAGATCGCCACGCGGTCGCCGGCCTCGATCCCCGAGGCGATGAGCGCCGCGGCGAAGGTGCGTACTGCGTCGTGGATCTGCGACCACGTCAGTTCGAGCTGCCGATCTGTCGAAGGGGCCCACTGGCCGTCGACGATGGCGATACCGTCAGGCCAGCTGCGCGCTGCACGCTGCAACGCGGCCGGCGTCGTCGTCACGGAGAGAGTCCCGGTCCGGGAGGTCTGCGCCATGCGGCCCAACCTAGCACTTGCTTGGTGAGTTATGCTAGCGCCATGACCTCGATCAACCTCGCGGATCGTGGTGTCGACCTGGGTGAATGGGCCAAGTCGACGCCGAACGCCGCCGACGAGTTCGCCGCTGCGGTGCGGTCCTGGCTCGACGAGAACCTCGCGGGCGACTTCGCTCATCTGAAGGGACGCGGCGGACCGGGCAGCGAGCACGAGTTCTTCGCCGAGCGGCTCGAATGGGATCGGCACCTCGCGAGTGCCGGCTGGACCTGCATCGGCTGGCCCACCGAGTACGGCGGCCGAGGTGCGACGCTCGAGCAGCGCATCATCTTCCACCGCGAGTACGCCCGCGCGAACGCACCCGCCCGCGTGAACCACCTGGGCGAGGAACTCCTCGGCCCGACGCTCATCGAATACGGCACCGAGGAGCAGAAGAAGCGCTTCCTGCCGGGCATCGTCGACGTCACCGAACTGTGGTCGCAGGGCTACTCCGAACCCGGCGCCGGTTCCGACCTCGCGGGCGTCTCGACCAGCGCCCGCATGGACGAGGGCAAGTGGATCATCAACGGGCAGAAGATCTGGACCTCGCTCGCCCATGTGGCGCAGTGGGTGTTCGTGATCGCGCGCACCGAGAAGGGGTCGGCTCGGCATGCCGGCCTCAGCTTCCTGCTGGTCCCGCTCGACCAGCCCGGCGTCACCGTCCGGCCCATCCAACAGCTCACCGGCACATCGGAATTCAACGAGGTCTTCTTCGACGACGCGGAGACCGACGCGGACCTGATCGTCGGCGAACCCGGCGACGGTTGGAAGGTCGCCATGGGTCTGCTGCAGTTCGAGCGCGGTGTGTCGACGCTGGGCCAGCAGGTCGGTTTCGCCCGTGAGCTCGAGAACCTGACCGAGGTGGCCCGGGCCAACGGTGCGGTCGACGACCCCGAACTCGCCTCGCGCCTCGCCCGCGCCGATATCGGGCTGAAAGTGATGCGCGCGCATGCGCAGCGCACACTCGACGGCGACGTGACGAGTCAGGCGGGCGCCGCATCGGTGTCGAAGTTGTTGTGGGCCAACTGGCATCGCGACCTCGGCGAACTGGCGATGGACGTCGTCGGTGCGCCGACCCTGATCGGACCCGACGCGACCGCGGAGGGGCAGCCCAACGACATCGCCGATCCCGAACACGTCGAGCTCGACGAATGGCAACGGCTCTACCTCTTCACCCGCGCCGACACCATCTACGGCGGCTCGAACGAGGTGCAGCGCAACATCATCGCCGAGCGGGTGCTCGGCCTTCCCCGAGAGGCACGCTGAATGACCGCAACGGATGCAGGTACCCAAGTGATCTCACCGCTGGCCACCCCGCCCGCCGAAACCCCCGGCCACAACCTGTTGCTGGGCAAGAAGGTCGTGGTCACCGCGGCCGCCGGTACCGGAATCGGATTCGCCTCCGCGCGTCGTGCGCTCCTCGAAGGCGCCGACGTCCTCATCAGTGACTGGCACGAGCGCCGTCTCGGCGAGGCGGCCGAGAAGCTGTCCGCGGAGTTCCCCGAGCGCACCGTCACCCAGCGCACCTGCAACGTGCAGGAGACCGCCGAGGTCGACGCCCTGATCGCCGACGCCGCAACCCAACTCGGCCGCATCGACGTCCTGGTCAACAACGCCGGACTCGGCGGCGAGACCCCGGTCGCGGAGATGACCGACGAGGAGTGGGACCGCGTCCTCGACATCACGCTGACCGGTACCTTCCGCGCCACCCGCGCCGCGCTGCGGTACTTCGGCTCGGTCGAGCACGGCGGCGTGATCGTCAACAACGCCTCGGTTCTGGGCTGGCGCGCCCAGCGCGGTCAGGCCCACTACGCCGCCGCGAAGGCCGGCGTCATGGCGCTGACCCGTTGCTCCGCACTCGAAGCCGCCGACGTGGGCGTGCGCATCAACGCGATCGCGCCGTCCATCGCCAAGCACCCCTTCCTCGCCAAGGTCACCAGCGACGACCTGCTCGACGAACTCGCCTCCCGCGAGGCGTACGGCCGCGCCGCCGAGGTGTGGGAGGTCGCCGCGACCGTCGCCATGCTCGCCAGCGACTACACCACCTACCTCACCGGCGAGGTCGTCTCCATCTCCAGCCAGCGGGCCTGAGTCCAGTTCCTGGACGGCACCCGACCACGACTCACCCGAAACACCAAGGAGTACCGCTCATGTCCACACCGCAGGCCTACATCGTCGACGCGATCCGCACCCCGGTCGGCAAGCGCAACGGCTCGCTCGCCAAGACCCACCCCGCCGACCTCGGCGCCCACATCATCTCCGCCCTCGTCGAGCGCACCGGCATCGACCCGGCCGCCGTCGACGACGTCGTGTTCGGCTGCCTGGACACCATCGGCGGTCAGGCCGGAAACGTCGCCCGCACCGCATGGCTCGCCGCCGGCCTGCCGCTCGAGGTGCCCGGCACCACCGTCGACCGTCAGTGCGGGTCGAGTCAGCAGGCCATCCACTTCGCCGCGCAGGGCGTCATGAGCGGCACGCAGGACATCGTCGTCGCCGGCGGTCTGCAGAACATGAGCGCCATCCCGATCTCGCAGGCCATGATCGCCGGCAAGGAGTTCGGGTTCACCACCCCCACAGCCGAATCCAAGGGCTGGCAGGAGCGCTTCGGTGACGCGCAGGTCTCGCAGTTCATCGGCGCCGACATGATGGCCGAGAAGTGGGACATCAGCCGTGAGGACATGGAGCGCTGGGCGCTGCAGTCGCATGAGCGCGCCCGTGCCGCGATCGCCGCCGGCAAGTTCGACAAGGAGAACGTCGCATACGGCGACTGCGTCGTCGACGAATGCCCGCGCGAGACCTCGCTGGAAAAGATGGCCGGACTGCAGGTCCTGGCCGAGGGTTCGCGACTCACCGCCGCCGTCGCGTCGCAGATCGCCGACGGGTCGTCGGCCACGCTCGTCGTCTCCGAGCGCGCACTGAAGGAACACAACCTCACCCCGCGCGCCCGCATCCACCACATGTCCGTCCGCGGCGACGACCCGGTGATGATGCTGTCCGCACCGATCCCGGCCACCAAGTACGCACTCGAGAAGACCGGCCTGTCCATCGACGACATCGACGTCGTCGAGATCAACGAGGCCTTCGCGCCGGTCGTGCTCGCCTGGCTCAAGGAGACCGGCGCCGACCCGGCCAAGGTCAACCCGAACGGCGGCGCCATCGCCCTCGGCCACCCGCTCGGGGCCACCGGCGCCAAGCTGTTCGCGACCCTGCTCAACGAACTCGAACGCACCGGCGGCCGCTACGGCCTGCAGACGATGTGTGAAGGCGGCGGGACCGCCAACGTCACCATCATTGAACGGCTCAGCTGACACACGCGTAAACCGTCGAGACCTCGCCCGAACATCCCCTCGGGCGAGGTCTCGACCTTTCGGCGTGCCGGTCGTACCCTTCTGGCAACCGACGTGCCCACATGTACTTGTGATCTGGCGCATACTATGGTGTGGGACAAGCGGACGTTTTTGTTTCAATGTCCACCGGGCCGCAAGTCCGACCTGCAGCAAGAACTACCTGAGGGGATCTCGATGACCAAGCCTGCTGAGCACACCAGCACCGGGGCGCCGATCGCGAAGCGCGGCGTCTCGTCGGAAGACCACACACTGACCGAGCTGGTCGAGATCCAGCGAGCCGCGTTCCTCCGTGACGGCATTCCCGACGCCGACACCCGCATCGACCGGATCACCCGTCTGGCCGCGCTGCTGCTCGACCACTCCGATGAGATCGCCGCTGCGCTGACCGAGGACTACGGTTCACGTCCGCGCGAGCTGTCGCTGGCCGCCGACGTCGCCGGCTGCATGATCGACCTCACGCACCAGCGTCGTGGCGTCAAGGAGTGGATGGGCGAGACCAAGTACGCCAAGGTCCAGGGACTCCTGGGGTACAAGCAGAGTGTCCGCCACGACCCGCTCGGCGTCGTCGGCATCATGGGCCCCTGGAACTTCCCGCTGCAGCTGACGATCGTCCCGGCCGGATCGGCTTTCGCCGCGGGTAACCGCGTGATCATGCGCCCGTCGTCGATCACCGCGAAGACCACCGACGTCATCGCCAAGTACGCGCCGGACTACTTCTCCATCGAGGAACTGGCCGTCGCCACCTCGAAGCACGGTTCGGGCTCGGACTTCGCGAAGCTGAAGGTCGACCACATGTTCTTCACCGGTTCGCCCGAGGTCGGTGCCTCGGTGGCCCAGGAGGCCGCCAAGAACCTGATCCCGGTCACCCTGGAGCTGGGCGGCAAGAACCCGGCGGTCGTCGACCTCGACGCCGACATCGACAAGGCCGCGAAGATGCTCGCCGACGCCCGCCTGGTCAACGGCGGCCAGGTGTGCCTGTGCCCCGACTACGTCTTCGTCCCGGAGGCCAAGCTCGGTGAGTTCACCGACAAGGTCATCGCACGCTGGACCGAGCACTTCCCGACGATCTACGACAACGACCAGTACACGGCGACGATCAACCAGAAGAACTTCGATCGCATCGTCGGCCTGATCGACGACGCCGTCGAGCTGGGCGCCGAGAAGCGTCAGGTCATCCCCGGCGGCGAGCCGCTGCCGAACGCCGAGCGTCGCAAGATCCCGCCGACGCTGCTCACCGGCGTCCAGGCCGGCATGAAGATCGAGGAGGACGAGGTCTTCGGTCCGGTGCTGACCGTGTACCCGTACCGCGAGCTGTCCGAGGTCATCAGCCACATCGCGTCGCACCCGCACCCGTTGACGATGTACTGGTGCGGTGATCGCAACGACCGCTTCGAAAAGCTGGCCGACAACACCCGCAGCGGTTCGATCAACGGCAACGACTTCGCCATCCACCTGTTCAGCGGCGACCTGCCGTTCGGTGGCGTCGGACGTTCCGGCATGGGCGGCTACCACGGAAAGACCGGCTTCGAGACCTTCAGCCACGCCCGCGCGGTCGCGTTCTCGACGCTCCCGATGACGGTCGCCGAGATGATGTCCCCGCCGTTCCTGGCCAAGGACTCGAAGATGACCGATCAGCAGCTCAAGCTGTTCAAGTTCTTCAACTCCCGCGCGATCAAGAAGGTGCGCAAGCGCCTGGGCGCGTGACACCGCCGCGCATGAGGAGCGCGTAGCATCTCCGCTTGGCCGGGTTCGTCTCACGACGGACCCGGCCAAGCGCTTGCTAGGGTGATGGGCAGACTCTCCAGGAGGATGCGTGTCCCCACGAGGCCAGACCAAGACCGAGGCGAAGACCGGCGCCGACACCGCCGTCCGTTCGTCGCGCCGCGACGAGCTGCTCGCCACCGCCGGGCGGATGTTCGCCGAGAACGGCCTGCGTTCGACGACGGTCCGCGACATCGCCGACGCTGCGGGAATCCTGTCGGGCAGCCTCTATCACCACTTCGACTCGAAGGAGTCGATGGTGGACGAGATCCTGCGCCGCTTCCTCGACGACCTGTTCGCCCGCTACCGCGAGATCGCCGGCGCGGGACTCTCCGCGAGCGAGACGCTCCGCGGGCTCGTCGTGGCGTCGTTCGAGTCCATCGACGCCGAACGCAACGCGGTCGCGATCTACCAGGACGAGGCCAAGCGGTTGTCGGGGCAGGAACGCTTCGGCTACATCGGCGAGCTGAACGTCGAGTTCCGCCAGCTGTGGCATGCGGTCTTGCAGCGCGGCGTCGACGACGGTGAGTTCCGCCCGGATCTCGACGTCGAATTGGTCTACCGCTTCATGCGTGACACCGTGTGGGTGGCCGTGCGCTGGTACCGGCCGGGAGGTCCGATGACCGTGGAGTCGATCGCCGACCAGTACCTGTCGATCGTCCTCGACGGCATTCTGCCCCGCTGATCGCCGTAACTTAGGGTACCTTTCCCTACATTGGCCGGCGGCCGATAAGGTGCGGTCATGACAATTGGCGGAACACAAGTGGCCGCACCTGCGCCGACTCCGGAGTCCGGGGACGCGCCCGGCGATCCGAAGGCCGCGAGGATCAAGGCCCGCGCGGAGGCCAAGGCCAAGTCGGCGGCTCTCGCCGATGTCCTGGCACCGGTGAAGACGCGCACCGTTGTCGCGCAGCTCGTCCAGATCTTCGCCTCGGCCGCCACGGTGGTGCCCTTCATCGGTATCGTCGAACTCGGTCGCACGTTGCTGGCACCGGGACCGACCGACACCGGCCGTGTGTGGCTGATCGTGTGGCTCGTCGTCGGCGGGCTCGCAGCGCGGGCCCTGTTCGCGTTCCTCGCGCTGGCGATCACCCACTTCGCCGACCTCGACCTCCAGGCGCAACTCCGAATCCGCATCGCCGACAAGCTCGGTCGGCTCCCGCTCGGATGGTTCAGCCGCACCAGTTCGGGCGCGGTACGCAAATCGGTACAGAACGACGTCGCCGACCTGCACTATCTGGTGGCGCACGCCCAAGTGGAGGCGACCGCGGCGGTCCTGTCGCCGATCTTCGCGCTGATCTACTGCTTCATCCTCGACTGGCGTCTCGGTCTGCTGGCCATCGCCACGGTGCCGCTGTACGCCCTCACCTACTCCTACATGGCGCGAGATCTCACCGCCGAGATGGAGAAGATGGACAAGGGCGTCGCCCGGATCAGCGCCACCATCGTCGAGTTCATCGCCGGTGTCGCGGTGGTCAAGACGTTCGGGCAGACCGGAAAGGCGCACCGCCGCTTCATCGATGCCGCCGATGAGTTCAACGACGACTTCGCCGACTACATGGGTCCGATGTTGCGCGTGCAGGCCATCACCACGGTCCTGATCTCCGCACCACTGATCCTGCTGGTCAACCTCGGCGTCGGTTACTGGTTCGTCGACAAGGGGTGGGTCACGCCGATCGAGCTGGTCGGTTCGACGCTGATCGCGATGATCCTGCCGACCGCGCTGCTCACCGTCTCGACGGCGGTCCACACCCGTCAGCAGGCCTCGGCCGCGGCATTGCGCATCGCCGACCTGCTCGCCGAACCCGAGCTGACCATCCCGGAGAACCCCCAGGTTCCCGCCGGTCACGACGTGCGAATCGAGAACGTGCACTTCACCTATCCGCCGCGTCTCGGCGTGCCGTCCGGGGTGAAGGCGCTCGACGGCGTCAGCGTCGAACTCGCCGAAGGCACCGTGACCGCGCTCGTCGGGCCGTCGGGCAGCGGCAAGTCGACGCTTGCGACCCTGCTGCCGCGTTTCGGCGATCCGGACTCCGGATCGGTGCGCATCGGCGGCGTCGACGTCCGCGACATCGCTCCCACCGAGCTCTACCGACACGTCGGCTTCGTATTGCAGGATGTGCAGCTGCTGACGATGTCGGTCCGCGACAACATCCGACTCGGCCGTCCCGAGGCCACCGAGGAACAGGTCCACGACGCCGCTCGTGCGGCCCAGATCCACGAGCGGATCCTGGAGCTGCCCGACGGTTACGACACCGTGGTCGGCGACGGTGCGCACTTCTCCGGCGGTGAGGCGCAGCGCGTCTCGATCGCCCGCGCCCTGCTCGCGGACACCCCGATCCTGGTTCTCGACGAGGCGACCGCCTTCGCCGACCCGGAGTCGGAGGCGCAGATCCAGCAGGCCATCGGTGCGCTGATGGTCGGGCGGACGGTCCTGGTCATCGCACACCGGCTCGGTTCGATCACCCACGCCGACAACATCGTCGTGCTCGACCGCGGGCGCGTCGTCGAACAGGGACGTCAGGAGGATCTGGTGGCCAACGGCGGTCTGTACGCGTCGATGTGGGCCAGTTACGAGGCCGGCACCTCCAGGCAGGACGAGAAGATCGCGCTCGGCGTGGTCGGAAGTGACGAGGTGGCGCGATGATCCGCGGTTTCTACACGATCCTGGGTTCCGAGCGCGCTCGGATGGTCGTCTTCCTGAGCTGGGTCGTCCTCTACGGCGTCGCCCAGGGTCTCGCGATGCTCACGCTCGTCCCGATCACCGAGAACCTCCTCGACGGTGACCTCTCGGCCGCCGCGAAGTGGTTGTGGCCCTTGGCCGTTCTGGTGCTGATCTGTGCGGTCAGCGCGTACATCCAGTCCCTCAAGGGCATGACGATGGCCCTGTACGCGATGCGCATGCTCCATCACCGGCTCGGCGACCACATGGTCACGCTGCCGCTCGGCTGGTTCACGCGCGAGCGTATCGGCGACGTCTCGCAGATCGCCGTCAAGGGAACGATGTTCGTCGGCAGCACTGGCGCGCACTACATCACGCCGGTCGTGGTGAACACGGTCAGCTCCGTGGTTGTCGTGCTGGGGATCTGCTTCTTCGACTGGCGGATCGGGTTGCTGATGGTCGCCGGGACACTGGTCCTGATGTATGTCGGCAAGCTGTCCAGTCAGTTCTTGTCGAAGGCGGAGCGCCGCAAGCGGGCCGAGGCCGTGAAGGTCAACAACCGGGTGCTGGAGTATGCGCGGTGCCAGGCGGTGCTGCGCGCTTTCGGTGCCGCCGACTCCGCGCACGTCCCGCTGGCCGAGGCGCTCGGTCAGCAAGCGCGCGTGGGCAAGTCGATGCTGTGGCGCTCCATCCTCGGCATCCTGCTCAACGGCCTGACGGTGCAGGTCGTGTTCAGCGCCGTCCTCGCTCTCGGTGCCTGGCTCGCGGTGGCCGGCCACATCGAGCCGGCCCTGCTGGTCGCGGTGTTCGGCCTTGCCGCACGCTTCTTCGGACCGATCGGCGAACTCGCCGAACTCGGTTCGACGCTGCGCATGTCGACCGACGAGATCAACCGCATCACCGGGGTCCTCGACACCGACCGCATGCCCGTCCCGGATCAGCCGAAGCCGATCACCGAGCCGGGCGCGGTCGAACTGTCGAAGGTCGCCTTCGGTTACGAGAACGGCACCCCGGTGCTGCGGGACGTGTCCCTGCGGGCACGGCCCGGAACGATGACCGCGCTCGTCGGACCGTCGGGGTCGGGCAAGTCGACCATCTTCCGACTGATCGCCCGCTTCTACGACGTCGACGGCGGGTCGGTGAGGGTCGGCGGCACCGATGTCCGCGACCAGGAGACCGGTGCCCTGATGGGACAGCTGTCGCAGGTCTTCCAGGACGTCTACCTCTTCGACGACACCCTGTGGGAGAACATCAAACTCGGCCGTCCCGACGCCACCGACGACGAGATCCGCGCGGCCGCCGAGACCGCCGGCGTCACCTCCATCGTCGAGCGGCTGCCCGACGGTTGGCAGACCGTTGTCGGTGAAGGCGGTTCGGCGCTGTCCGGCGGTGAGCGTCAACGAGTCTCGATCGCGCGGGCCCTGCTCAAGGACGCCCCGATCGTGCTCTTCGACGAGGCGACGTCCGCCCTCGACCCGGAGAACGAGTCGCATGTCGCCGAATCCATCCGCCGCCTCGCCGACCGCAGCACCGTGCTCGTCATCGCGCACAAGCTGTCCACCGTCATCGCCGCCGACCAGATCGTCGTCCTCGACGACGAGGGCGGCGTCGACGACATCGGCACCCACGACGAACTCCTCGGTCGCGGAGGCCGTTACACCGAGTTCTGGAACCAGCGCACCGCCGCCGCCGGTTGGACGCTCACGCCGTCGTCCTGACTCGTGCAAGGAGCTGAGCCCCTTGCTGCCTGGAATCGAAGGAGCGGGTCCTCTCGCTGCCTGAGGTGCGAGGAGCGATAGCGACGAGCCACGAAGGCCTGGTGAGATAGGTCGCCGGCAGCCCTTCGTGGCTCGCTTCGCTCGCACCTCAGGGAGCAAGGGGGGCCGCTTCGCTCGCACCTCAGGGAGCAGGGGGTCGCTTCGCTCGCACCTCAGGGAGCATGGGGCCCCGAGGAGCGACCTTCACGACGCGCCGCCCGCGCCCCGCGCCGACCAGCGTCCGTCCTGGTGCGTGATCTCGATGGGGTAGTCGAAGCACTCGGTCACCAATTCGGTGGTGAGGGTGTCGTGGACCGGGCCGGCGGCGAGGATGCGGCCGCCGGAGACCAGCACGGCGTGCGTCGTCGTCTCAGGGAGTTCTTCGAGGTGATGGGTGACGAGGACGGTCGCGAGTTCGGGGTGTGTCCGGTGGAGGCGGTCGACGGTCTGCAGAAGGCGTTCTCGGGCGGCCACATCGAGGCCGGTCGACGGCTCGTCGAGCAGAAGTAGTTGCGGATCGGACAGCAGCGCGCGGGCGATCAGCGTCCGGCCGCGTTCGCCCTGCGACAGGTTTGTCCACGACGCCGACGCGAGGGCGCTCAGGCCGAGCATCTCGATCAGTTCGTCGGCGCGGGCGAGGGTCTCGGGGGCGGGTGTCCGGTGGTCCATCAGCTCGGTGGTGCCGGTTGCGCCCGTCAGCACGACCTCGCGGATCGACAGCGGTGACCGCAGCGGATGCCGTGGATTGACGTGCCCGATGGACTCGCGCAGCTTCCGGATCTCGACGCGACCGAGTTGGTGTCCGAGGACGTGCACGGTGCCGTGCGTCGGATGCTGTTCCGCGCCGCACAGGCTCAGGATCGTCGATTTGCCCGCACCGTTCGGACCGATCAGCGCCCAGCGCTCGCCGGCCCGGATGGTGAGGTTGATGTCGCTGAGGATCGCGCGGGACTGCCGCACGAAGTCGACGGAATCCAGGCGCAGCACATCGGGAGTCGTCACGGTGCGACGCTACCGGACCCCGCCGTGACGGCCGAACGCCGAATGCGGGATGGGTGCCGGAACCCGGCACCCATCCCGCACTCGGTGTGGTGGGTGTGTCAGCCCAACGACCCGAGCGTCTTCAACCGCTCGTGGGCCTGCGTCATGATCGACTGGATCAGCTCGTCGCAGCTGGGTAGATCCTCGATCATGCCGACGACCTGACCCGAGGCGAGGACACCCGCGCGGGTGTCGCCCTCGACGAGGCCGGCCTTCAGCAGCATCGGGGTGTTGCCGGCCATGATGACCTGCTGCCAGGTGCGTTCGCCCGACTTCTTCATCGTGCGACCGTCTTTGAGCATGGCGGTCCAGCGCATGCCGGTCATCTGCTTGAACTCGTTGGCATTTCGTGCCGCGGCGAAGAGTGCCTTGACCGGGCTGCCGCTCTCGAGTGCCTCGACGAGCGGGGTGCGCAGCACGCGATGGGGCATGCCGTCGACCTTCACCGAGACGACGGTGTCGTTGAGCCCGCGCTGCAGGTATTCCTGCTTGACCGAGTCGGGAACCGCGCTGTCGGACGTCAGCAGGAACCGGGTGCCCATCGCGACGCCCTGGGCGCCGTAGGCGAGCGCCGCAGCCAGGCCACGGCCGTCGAAGAAGCCGCCGGCCGCGACCACCGGCATGTCGATGTCCTTCGCCGCCAGCGCATCCAGCACCGACGGCAGCAGCAGGGTGGTGGCGACCGGACCGGTGTGTCCGCCGCCCTCGCCGCCCTGCACGATCACGGCGTCGGCGCCCCACGAGGCGACCTTCACCGCATGCTTGGCCGCACCGATCGACGGGATCACGACGATGCCGTGGTCCTTGAGCTTCTTGATCAGTTCGGGCTTCGGGGCGAGTGCGAACGACGCGACCTTGACGCCCTCACGGATCAGGAGGTCGATCCGCTCCGGCGCGTCGGTGGCATCGGCACGCATGTTCACGCCGAAGGGCTTGCTGGTCAACGACTTCGTCTTGGCGATCGCCGCCTCGAGTTCGCCGTAGGTCATCGTCGCCGACGCCAGGATGCCCAGGCCACCGGCGTTCGACGTCGCCGAGGTCAGCGACGGCCCGGACACCCAGCCCATGCCCGTCTGCACGATCGGGTACTCGATCCCGACGAGCTCGGTGAACGAGGTGGACAGACCGGCGGCCCTGGCCGCACTCATCGGACTTCCTTGTTGCGAATGCCCTTCGGATCGAGCACGTCTCGGATCAGGCTCAGTTCTTCCGCGGTGGGCTGCCGCGTCTCCGGAGCGTCGGCGAGGCCTTCGATCTCGAAACCGGTGTTCTCGGCGACCTCGTCGGCGGTGACCCCCGGATGCAGCGACAGCGCCCGCATCGTGTGGTTCGCCCCGCCGAAGTCGACGACGCCGAGGTTGGTGACCACCCGATGGATGTTGAGGTCGTCGAACGCGGGGTTGGCCGGGTCGACCTTGTCGAAGCCGACGCCGGACACGATGTCGACCGTGTCACCGAAGACGCGGGCGGAGTGCCGGGCGACCCAGTAGCTGGTCGGATGGTTGATCGTGTTGCCGGGAGCCCCACGCACGCCGAACATCTGGCGTGTCGGGTGCTGCAGCGGCCCGAACGCCGACAGGTTCTGGTTGCCGTGGCGGTCGATCTGGTTGGCGCCCATGACCACATGACGACGGCCCGACGCCACGACGTCGAACACCTTGCGGAACGGCATCCAGCCCTCGATGGGGCCGGTCTTGCCGATCGGCGGGGTGTCGGCGAGGATCAGCGCCTCGCCGTCGGTGATCAGCAGGTCGGGTTCGGTCGTCAGACGTGCCAGGCGGGCGCCGAGCAGCGGGACGGGCGCCATCGGCGACGCCATGATCTCGCCTGCGCCGGCGAAGATGTCGGCGCACGAGATGACGCAGTACTCGGCCCTGGTGACTTCGACCTGGGTCTCTGCGGTGCTCACTGTCCGTCCTCCTTCTGCTCGTCCTGCCAGGCACTGACCTCGCGCTGGTAGGTCTCCTCGTCGACCTGGAGGAATCGGCGGGAGAACGCCTCCCAGGTGTCGGGCTCCTTGGCGGAGGCCACGTAGAACTGCTGGAACTTCTCGTCTCGTCCATACTCACCGGCGAACGTGAAATGCGCCCCGTTGGGGGTGTGCACGACCCGGTCGACGTTCATGCGGTTCAGCAGGAGTCGCTGATGCGGAACGGTTTTCACCAGGACCTCGGTGGAGACGATCTGATCGGCCTCCAGGTAGCGGCGTTCGGCTGCCCCACAGTAGAGATCGTCGAAGTACGGGTCGACGCCGGTGTAGGCGGCGTTGCCGTGCGCGTCGGCCAGGTCGAGATGGACGAACGCGGCGTCGAGCTTCAGTGCCGGCATCGCGACCAGCGTCTGGGTCCGCCCGTCGGCGTCCGGGTAGGGGGACTCGACGGTCTTGAGCTCACCCTCCCAGAAGTTCAGGACATCGGAACCGAGTCCGGCCCGGATCGGGAGGAACGGCACACGGGCCGCGGCGGCCTCGAGGCCGCACTTGACCATGCCTTCGTCCATCTCACGTACCTCGATCTCGCCGTTGGTGCGCGCCTTGGCGAACCACGGGTCGTAGAAGGGGGCGGAGTCCAGCGAGACGAAACCGTAGTAGGCACGGCGCACCTTGCCAGCGGCGCAGAGCAGTCCGAGGTCGGGGCCGCCGTAGGTCACGACCGCGAGGTCCTTGACGTCCGAGCGGGCGATCGCGCGGACCAGTGCCATCGGCTTGCGGCGCGAACCCCAGCCGCCGATGCCGATGGTCATGCCGTCGCGGAGTTCCGCGACGACGTCATCGAGAGTGCTTGTCTTGTCGGTCGGCATCTCAGGCGTGTCCTCCGTTGTGAGAAGCGTTCGAGGTGAGTGGCTTTCCGGTCGAGACGAACGCATCGCGATGCTCGTCGGCGACGCCGGCCAGGTTCAGCTCGAAGGTGAAACCCTGTTCGAGGCGGTAGCTGGCCTTCACGTCGACCGGGTCGATGTGGTTGATGGCCTCCTTGGCCGCCCGGATGACCCGGGTGTCTTTGGCGGCGATGGCCTCGGCGACCTCGAGCGCGGCGTCGAGGAGTTCCTCGCGGGGCACGACGCGGTACACCGAACCGAAGTGCTCGAGTTGCTGCGCCGTCACGTTCTTTGCCGTGAAGTAGAGGGTGCGCATCATGTGCTGAGGCACCAGGCGCGCGAGATGTGTTGCTGCACCGAGTGCTCCGCGATCGACCTCCGGAAGCCCGAAGACCGCGTCGTCGGAGGCGACGATGACGTCGGCGTTGCCGACCAGACCGATGCCACCGCCGACGCAGAAGCCGTTGACCGCGACGATCACCGGGACCGCACAGTCGTAGACGGCGCCGAAGGCCGCCGCGCAACCGCGGTTGGCGCCGATCAGGGCGTCGAAGCCCTCAGTGGCCTGCATCTCCTTGATGTCGACGCCGGCGTTGAAGCCGCGTCCTTCGGCGCGCAACACCACGACGTGCGTGGCCGGGTCGACGCCGGCCGCGGTGACCGCGTCGGCGAGTTCGAACCACGCGGCCGATGGCAGCGCGTTGACCGGCGGGTAGTCGACCGTGATGGTCACGATGCCGGATTCGGTACGTGTCGTGGTGATCGGCACGCGTGCTCCTCTCGTGGCTGCGGTGTCAGCCTCGTGGGCTGCGCAAGCATTGAACCAAGCAAATGCTTGGTTGTTTGGTAGGGTAGCACCCATGCAGACGCAGTCACAGGCCGAGCTGGGCCTGGTCGGGAAGGTTGTCCTGGTCACCGGCGGTGCACGTGGGGTCGGCGCGGGTATCACCCGGGTGCTGTCGGCCCTCGGAGCCCGGCCGGTGATCTGCGGTCGGAACGCGGACAACCTCGCCGACGACCTCCGCGACATCGACTTCTTCTCCTGCGACGTCCGCGACGCCGCCGCCGTCGAGTCGATGATCGACGACATCGTCGGCCGCGCCGGCCGCATCGACGGGGTGGTCAACAATGCCGGTGGTTCGCCCTTCGCGCTGGCCGCCGACGCCTCGGTCCGCTTCGCGAGCAAGATCGTCGACCTCAACCTCCTGGCGCCGCTCGCCGTCGCCAAGGCGGCGAACACGGTAATGCAGACGCAGCCGGACGGTGGTGCCATCGTCAACGTCTCGAGCGTCAGCGGGCACCGGCCGTCGCCGGGCACGTCGGCCTACGGTGCGGCGAAGGCCGGCCTCGACAACCTGATGACGTCACTGGCCGTCGAATGGGCTCCGAAGGTGCGGGTGAACTCGGTCGTCGCCGGCCCCGTCGAGACCGAACAGTCGCACCTTCATTACGGAGACGACGCCGGGGTGGCAGCCGTCGGCGCCACCATTCCGCTGGGCCGGATGGCGACGCCCGTCGACGTCGGGAACGCCGTCGCCTTCCTGCTGTCACCGCTGGCCGGTTACATCAGCGGTTCGACGCTCACCGTGCACGGTGGCGGCGAGAAGCCCGCCTTCCTCGACGCGTCGACCGCCGGCAACGCCGTCTGACCATCCACACTTCGAAGTCTTTGCAGTTCAGAAAGGAAACGCTTTGAGTAGCAAGTTGAATGAGGGTCGTGTCGTCATCGTGACCGGCGCCGGACAGGGCATCGGACGAGCCCATGCTCTCGCCTTCGCCGCCGACGGTGCCAAGGTCGTGGTCAACGACTATGCGGAGAACCTCGCTGCCGAGGTCGTCGACGAGATCACCACTGCCGGTGGCGAGGCCGTCGCATCGGTGGGCGACGTGGCCGACTGGCAGAGCGGCGAGGCCATGGTGGCCACCGCCGTCGACACTTTCGGCCGGCTCGACGTCCTCGTCAACAACGCCGGTTTCGTCCGTGACCGCATGCTCGTGTCGCTGTCGGAGGACGAGTGGGACGCCGTCATCCGCGTCCACCTCAAGGGGCACTTCGTCGGCCTGCGGCATGCCGCCGCGTACTGGCGCGCGGAGGCCAAGGCCGGGCGCACCCCGCAGGCACGGATCGTGAACACGAGTTCCGGTGCCGGACTGTACGGTTCGATCGGGCAGGGTAACTATGTCGCCGCGAAGGCGGGGATCTCGGCGCTCACCATCCAGGCGGCTGCCGAACTCGGCGGTTACGGCATCACCGTCAACGCGATCGCGCCGGCTGCCCGTACCGCGATGACCATGGGTGCCGGCGACGCGATGGCCGCGCAGATGGCAGCTCCGGCCGACGGCTCGTTCGACGCGATGGACCCGGCGAACATCTCACCGCTCGTGGTGTGGCTCGGCTCGCCCGAATCGGCGTCGGTGACCGGTCGCGTCTTCGAGATCGAGGGCGGCAAGATCTCGGTGACCGACGGTTGGCAGCGAAGCATCGAGCGCGACAAGGGATCTCGCTGGGAGGTCGCCGAACTCGGTCCGGTGGTCGAGGAGATCCTGGCGAAGGCGCCGGTCCCGATGCCGGTCTACGGCGCGCGGTGACCTCGGCAGACAGAGATCAGCAGCGGATCGCGGCGGCCCGGGCGTATGTCGACGCCCTGGTCAGCCACGACCCGTCGGCGGTGTCGTTGCATCCCGATTGCACCCGCGTCGAATTCGGCGTGCGGACCGGGCGCAACGGGCCGCACATCGCCCGCAGCCTCGCCAAGGGGCCGCAGTTCCGCCTGATCCACCGGATCTCGGACTTCACCGCGACGGTTGACGGGCACAGCGTCACCACCCGATATGTGGTGCACGTCCGCCCGCGGGCACTGCGCCTCGGTGCTTCGGTGTCGGAGACCTTTGTCGTAGACGAGGAGAACCGGATCCGGGCGATCGTCGCGCGTTTCGGACTGCCCCGGCCCCAATCCGCCTGAGCTGCAAGCACGAACGACCGAACCCACCACCCCGTGCGGGATGGTGGGTTCGGTTGTCTGCGCTGGGACTAGGCGCCGGGTGCGCGCACGACCATCGGCACTCCGGGGAAGTACGCGGCCATCTCCGAGCGCGACTTGCGCAGGGCGGCGGTGCCGTACCCGGACTTGCGGTACTGCGGGTGAATCCAGATGCGCAGGTCGACCTCGCCGTTCTTGAGCTCGCCGAAGACGAAGCCCACCTTGGAGTCCCCCTCGACGGCGACGAGCCAGACGGCCTCTTCGGCGTCGACTCGGTCGGTGGCGGCGCTGATCTCGGCGGCGACGTCACCGGCCGGTGCACCCGAACCGTCGCCCGCGGTGCCGAGTTCGTCGGTGCGGGCCGCGAACAGTTCGGCGTCGGTCTGCGGGTCGAACGGACGCAGGTCGAGGGTGTCGCCGCTGCTGGCGGGACGCTCGGCCAGGGTGAAGGTGAGGGCGCTGTTGAGGTCGTCGAGCTCAGCCTGGTTCTTGCGGCGCTCGTCCTTGGTCAGCTGGTTCAGCTTCATGTCCAGGATCGCCTTCGCGCCCAGCTGCGATTTGCCGAGCAGGCCCGCGATGGCGGTGACGGCCTCGTCGTGATTCTCCGCGTCGACGATGGCGTCGAGGACCTCGTGTCGACGCTCCAGTGCGGTGAGCAGGGCGTCGGCGATGTCGCGGCGAGTGGTGGCCTGGTCAAGATCAGTCATGCTTCGATCCTAGGACACCCCCGGTGGCTCCGTGGGCCGGCCTCGGGGCTTCGTCGAGCGCATCCGGGACGGCAACTTAGAACATGTTCTACAAGCAATAACCGCCATTTTGGTGGTCCTTCTTTCCTGAAGCTGTAACACGTCCTAGTCTTGTGACATGACGAACGAGGGTACGACGACCGCACCGACCGACTTCGATCACCTTCGCGGGGGCACACACATGGGCGACCTGATGGTCGCCGCGCTCAAGCGGCACGCCGATCGCACCGTGCTGTCCCTGGGTGACACGGAGATGACGGGCGGTGAGATGGCCGCCGCGATCAGCCGCTACATCCAGGCCTTCGAGGGTCTGGGCGCGGGCACCGGCACCGCGGTCGGCCTGCTGGCGCTGAACCGCCCCGAGGTGCTCTTCGTGATCGGAGCCGGTCAGACGCAGGGATGGCGACGCACCGCGCTCCACCCGCTCGGCTCGCTCGACGACCACGCCTACGTCCTCGCCGACGCCGGCGTCTCGACCCTCATCATCGATCCCGTGCCGATGTTCGTCGAACGTGCGGCCGCCCTACTCGAACGAGTCCCCGGCCTGAAGCAGGTGCTGACCCTCGGTCCGGTGCCCGAGCAGTTGTCGGCGCAGGCCCGTGACGTCATCGCCGAGGCGGAGAACTTCGAACCGAAGCCGCTTGTCGCCGCGCACCTGTCGCCCGACCACGTCGTCTCGATCACCTACACCGGTGGCACCACCGGAAAACCGAAGGGCGTCATCGGAACCGCACGTGCGATGGCGACGATGACCCAGATCCAGCTCGCCGAGTGGGAGTGGCCGGAACACCCGCGCTTCCTGCTCTGCACGCCGCTGTCGCACGCGGGTGCGGCCTTTTTCATCCCGACCCTCATGAAGGGCGGGTCGATGGTGGTGCTGTCGAAGTTCGATCCCGCCGAGGTCCTCAAGACCATCGAGGAGCAGAAGATCACGGCGACGATGCTCGTGCCGTCGATGCTGTATGCGCTGATGGATCACCCGGATTCGCGGACGCGCGACCTGTCGTCGCTGGAAACGGTGTATTACGGTGCGTCGCCGATCAATCCGGTGCGTCTCGCCGAGGCGATCGAACGGTTCGGTCCGATCTTCGCCCAGTACTACGGACAGTCCGAGGCGCCGATGGTGATCAGCTACCTCGCCAAGGACGATCACCCGGGACCGGGGGAGGACCAGCGTCGCCTGAGCAGCTGCGGCCGGCCGTCGGCGTTCCTGCGCACGGCACTGCTCGGACCCGACGACAAGCCGGTGCCGCAGGGCGAACCGGGTGAGATCTGTGTCGCCGGACCACTTCTCGCGGGCGGTTACCTCGGCCTCCCGGAGCAGACGGCCGAGACTTTCCGCGACGGTTGGCTGCGTACCGGCGACGTCGCGCGTGAGGACGAGGACGGCTTCTGGTTCATCGTCGACCGCACCAAGGACATGATCGTCACCGGTGGCTTCAACGTCTTCCCCCGCGAGGTCGAGGACGTCGTGGCCGAGCATCCGGCCGTCGGCCAGGTCGGCGTCATCGGTGTGCCCGACGAGAAGTGGGGTGAGGCGGTCACCGCGATCGTCGTGCTGCGTGCCGACGCGGACGCCGACGACGCTGCGAAGGAACGCATCACCGCCGAGATCCAGCAGACTGTCAAGGATCGTAAGGGTGCGGTGCAGTCGCCGAAGCGGGTCATCTTCGCCGACTCGTTGCCGCTGACCGCACTGGGCAAGCCGGATAAGAAGGCGCTGCGGTCGCAGTACTGGGCCGACTCCGAGCGCGGGGTCGGCTGAGCTCCAGTCGTCGCTGAAACCGCCGCTGATAACCGCCCCTGAGAAGCGCCCCCGAGAACCGCCCTCAGCAGCCGGGCCGTCGACATAGTGTCGTCGGACCGCCTGTGGAGGGTCGATCTCAGGGGCGTTTTCCAGTGTCGGACAAGAGTGCTCGCGCTCGATCGGACAGCGCCTTCCGAACCCACTCCGGTTCTTCGACGACGATGTCGTGGTCGAACATCGTTGTCCACAACGCGCGAACGGCATGTCGGTGGTCGGCGAACCGGAGTTCGACTCGCTGACGGGTTCCGTTGGCGTCCAACGTTTTCGATGACGCTGCGATCGACCGCACCTGTTCGGCGTCATCGGCGGCGCATTCGATCACGACATCGACCGGGTCGAACGAGGACCGGAACGCAGCACGACGACGCTCCCAGATCTCGTTCAGATCCACGTTCTCGTCGCGCACCGCCGGCTCGTCGAGGACCTCGACCCCGCTCATCCGGGACAACCGGTACATCCGTTCGTCTGTCCGGTCGCGCGGCCCGACGCCGTGTGCGACGAGGTACCACGTGTCGCCTGCGATGACGAGTCCGACCGGATCGAGGACCCGCTCGCGTGCCTCGACGGCGCCCCGCGGGCGGTAGCGGGTGCGGATCCGTCTGCCCGCGAAGACCGCGAACTGTACCGGGTCGAGGGCGTCGAGATCCTCCGGCGCATGGACGAACCCCTCCGGGCGGACCAGAACCCGTAGCGCGGCTCGCACTGCGGTACCCCGGTAGGTCTCGGGCAGGGCCGCGGTGACCTTGCGCATCGCGCTGGCGAAGGCGGGGGAGTCGAGCCGGCCCGTTCCGGCGAGGAGCGAGGTGGCCTCTTCGACGGTCAGTCCCGTGAGGTCGGTGCGATAGCCAGGTACGAGCGAGAAGCCGCCGTGCCGGCCACGTTCGGCGTACACCGGAACTCCGGACAGCGAGAGTGCCTCGATGTCGCGCAGCACGGTCCGCTCCGACACCTCGAGTTCGGCGGCGATCGTCGACGCGGTCACCCGATCGTGCTTCTTGAGCAGCATGAGGACTGCGATGAGGCGTTCAGCGCGCATGCCGGAAATCTTCTCGCAAAAACATGACAGAAGGTGTCAGGTTTCCCGGTTTGACTGGACTCGTCAGTCACCGAGAGAGGAAAGACCATGAACGCACCGACCACCCCGCCGGATCCCCGCCCGGCCTTCGCAGCCGCCACCACCTGGGTCACCGGGCTGCTCTCCGCGGTGACCGCCGAGCAGCTGGCCGCGCCGACGCCGTGCGACGAGTTTGACGTCCGCACGCTGGGGGCTCATCTGCTTGCCACGGCACAGCGAGCGGCCGCGCTACCCGAGGGGGTCGACGTACGCACCATGCCGTTCATCGCCGACCATTTCGACGCGGAGGAATACGCAACGGTCGCGGCGCGGGCGATCGATCTCTGGTCCGACGACGCCGTGCTCGCCCGGATGGTGCAGGTGCCGTGGGGTGAGGTGCCCGGCGCCGGCGCACTGTGGGGCTACGTCAACGAAGCTCTCGTGCACGGATGGGACCTCGCGGTCGCAACGGGGCAGCCGTCGGAAGCGGTACCCGAAGCCGCCACCGCGACCCTCGCCATCGTCCGTCGGTTCATCCGCGCCGAGATCCGCCAGGACCCGAACGTGCCCTTCGGTGGCGTTGTCGAACCCCGCGCCGGCGCGGGACCCGTCGAGACCCTGGCGAACTGGTCCGGGCGCGAGTCGGCGAACTGGGTTCCAGCCGCCACCACTCGGTGATCGCGGCGCACCTCCTTGCTCCCTGAGATGCGAGCGCAGCGCCGCCCACTGCTCCCTGAGCGCGAGCGATGGACGCCCACTGCTCCCTGAGGTGCGAGCGAAGCGAGCCACGAAGGGTCGGCGACCATTCTCACCGAGGCCTTCGTGGCTCGTCGCTTTCGCTCCTCGCGCCTCAGGCAGCGGGAGTGGTGTCGCTTTCGCTCCTCGCGCCTCAGGAAGCGGGGCGCGGCTCGCAGATGACGACCGGGATCGTGCGGTCTGTCCAGGCGACGTAGGTGTCGAAGTCTGCGTAGACCTCGACCAGTTCCGGCCACACCTCGGCGCGTTCTGTCTCGTTCGCGGTGCGCGCGACGAGGTTGAACGTCTCCTTGCCGAGCTGGACGGTGACGTCGGGGTTGTCGCGCAGATTGAGGTACCAGGCGGGGTGTTTCGCCGAGCCGCCCTGCGACGCGACGACGACGAACTGGTCGCCGCGACGGAGGTAGACCAGCGGCACCGTCCGGGGTTCACCCGATTTGCGTCCGATGGTGGTTAGCAGGAGCACCGGCGCGGGCTTCTTCAGACCCGCGCCGACGCGCCAGGTGCCACCGATACGGCCGCCCGTCGCCTTGTACAGGCGCGTGTTGATCCGCGAGCCGACCTTGATGAGGGTGCCGACGATCGGCGAATCGAGTTGTGCGGGCTTCTTGTCCGGGTCGAGGAGAGGCATCTCAGATGCGCTCGAGGATGGTGCCGGTGGCCATCGCGCCGCCCGCGCACATCGTGATGAGAGCGGTCTGACCGTCGCGACGCTCCAGCTCGTGCAGTGCGGTCGTGATGAGGCGGGAACCGGTGCTGCCCACGGGATGTCCGAGGGCGATGGCGCCGCCGTTGACGTTGACGCGATCCATGTCGGCGTTGTGGACCTGGGCCCAGCTGAGCACGACCGAGGCGAAGGCCTCGTTGATCTCGACGATGTCGATGTCGGACAACGACATCCCCGACTTCGCCAGCACGCGCTCGGTCGCCTGGACCGGGCCGTCGAGGTGGAAGTGGGGTTCGGAGCCGACCAGGGCCTGCGCCTTGATGCGGGCGCGCGGGGTCAGCCCGAGGGCGCGGGCCTTGGCCTCGTCCATGATCAGCACGGCGGCGGCGCCGTCGGAGATCTGCGACGACGTGCCGGCGGTGTGGATGCCGCCCTCGAGGACGGGCTTGAGGGCCGCGAGGGATTCGAGGGTGGTCTCACGCAGGCCCTGGTCGCGACTGACGTCGATGATGTTGCCGGTGAGCTCGCCTTCCTTGGTCCGCTCGGGTGCCTTGAACGAGAGGATCTCGCGGTCGAACCGGCCCTCGTCCCAGGCCTGGCGGGCGAGGCGCTGGCTGCGCTCACCGAGTCCGTCGACGTCGGCGCGGGTGATCCCGCGGCGCTTCGCGATGCGCTCGGCCGCCTCGAACTGGTTCGGCAGGTCCACGTTCCACGAGTCCGCGTGGTACGGGCCGGCGCTGGTGCCGACGTTCGCGCCGAGCGGCACGGTGGTCATCGTCTCCACGCCGCAGGCGATGCCGACCTCGATGGCGTCCGAGGCGATGAGCCCGGCGATGAGGTGGTTGGCCTGCTGGGCCGATCCGCACTGGGCGTCGATCGTCGTGGCACCGGTGTGCTCGGGGAGTCCGGCGGACAGCCATGCCTTCCGGGAGACGTTGCCCGCCTGCGAGCCGGCCTGCGTGACGCAGCCACCGATGACCTGCTCAACGAGAGCCGGGTCGATACCGGCCTTCTCGATGAGTCCGCGCTGCGTGATGCCCAGCAACTCCTCTGCATGGAGGCCTGACAACCACCCGGCGCGCTTGCCGATCGGCGTGCGTACTGCTTCCACGATGACCGGAACGCCCATCTCCACTCCTTCGTTCACCCGGCGGAACCAGTCCGTCGTTTGCGGGTAGACGGCGCTTCGACGGAGGTGTCGAGGCCGTGCATTCAAGCTAGAACATGTTCTATCTTTGCGTCCATGGGCAGTCCTCGAAGCCTGTTCGCGGCCGCGTCTGGCCACGGTCCGACGCCTGTCTGCCGCCCACTGGAACGTAGCGGATGTTACTTGTTCCGCGGACCAAGTCCGCAGGTGGGGCCGCCTGTAGCTGCCGAAAACTAGAACAAGTTCTCATCGGGGGCTGTCGCGTGTGTCACAATGTGGTCTAATGAGATTGAAACAGGTTCTAAATCTCCAGCGAGGTGGTGTGACGTGACCCAGGCCCAGAGTGCCCCGATCGGCAGTGAGCCGACAACGGCGGATTCTGCGCGCACGAGCCCTTCCGACGTCGTCGCGAAGTGCTCGTTCATGGAGCAGGAGGGTTGGGACTTCACCAACCCTGATCTGCTCGAGCAGGGAATCCCTGTGGAGGAGTTCGCGCAGCTCCGCAAGACCGCGCCGGTCTGGTGGAACGCCCAGGCGCCCGGCAAGGGTGGTGGTTTCCACGACGGCGGGTACTGGGTGATCTCCAAGCACGCCCACATCCGCGAGATCTCCAAGAACAACGATGACTGGGAGACCAACGCGAACGGCGTGATCATGCGCTTCGAGGACGACATGACCTCGGAGCAGATCGAGATCACCAAGGCGCTGCTGATCAACCACGATCCGCCGGAGCACACCCGTCTGCGCAAGCTGGTCTCCAAGCTGTTCACCCCTCGTGCGGTGCATTCGCTCGAGGAGAAGCTCGACGACGCCGCACGCGAGATCGTCTCGCGTGCAGCGCAGAAGGGCTCCGGCGACTTCGTCAAGGACGTCGCCGTCGACCTTCCGCTGCTGGCCATCGCCGACCTCCTCGGTGTCCCTCAGGAGGATCGCGAGAAGCTGTTCGACTGGTCGAACTCGATGATGAACGCCGACGATCCGGACTATACGACGGATCCGCAGCAGGCCAACGCCGAGATCCTCGGCTACGGCTACCAGATGGCCGAGGAGAAGCGTCGCAACCCGGGTGACGACATCGTCACCAAACTGGTCAACGCCGACATCGACGGCCAGTCGCTCGACGAGACCGAGTTCGGCTTCTTCTTCATCCTGCTGACCGTCGCGGGCAACGAGACCACGCGTAACGCCATCAGCCACGGCATGAACGCCTTCCTCGATCACCCCGATCAGTGGGAGCTGTTCAAGAAGGAGCGGCCGGCGACCGCGGTCGACGAGATCGTCCGCTGGGCCACCCCGGTCAACGCCTTCCAGCGAACCGCCAAGCGCGACACGCAGATCGGCGACGTCGACATCAAGAAGGGCGAGCGCGTCGGCCTGTTCTACGGATCGGCCAACTACGACGAAGAGGTGTTCGAGGATCCGTTCTCGTTCAACATCCTCCGCGACCCCAACCCGCACGTCGGTTTCGGTGGCAACGGTGCGCACTTCTGCGTCGGCGCCAACCTCGCGCGCATGGAGATCAACCTGATGTTCAACGCGCTGGCCGACCTCGTCCCCGACATCACCAAACTCGACGCACCGCGTCGTCTCCGCCACGGGTGGATCAATGGTGTCAAGGAACTCCGCGTCGACTACGGGACGAAGTGACCGCAGCTGAAGAGGCGCCCGCCTACCTGAACATTGACCGCGAGAGTCATCCCGCGGTCGTGGCGGGGCGTCGTTCCAGAGAGTTCGTGGAGTCCCGCGACAAGCAGGCGTGGATCGACAACTTCGCGCCGGACGCCATCGTCCAGGATCCGGTGGGCCCCTCGATGTTCGACCCGGAGGGTGTCGGATTCCGGGGGTACGACCGCATCTCGGAGTTCTGGGACAAGTCGATCGCGGCGACCGAGAGCATCGAGTTCCGCTTCGACGAGGAGATCATCTGCGGGAACGAGGTCGCCTACATCGGCAGCATCGTCACCCACATCGCAGGTCACGTCTCCGAGGCGCGCGGCGTGTTCACCTATCACGCCGACTCGGAGGGCCGACTCTCGGCGCTCCGGGCCTACTGGGAGGTCGAGAAGACGATCAACTCGGTGCGCAAGGCCTGACCTCGCACAACGATCCGCCGCGGGCGGGACCGGTGACAATGTCACCTGTCCCGCCCGCGGTTCTTTCGTCCGGTCCGCCGTTACGGCCGGCGGGGAAAGGCGGAAGATGAGTCGAGGGAACGTCGACACGAAAGGTGCGAGAACTCGGAGTCCGGCGCAATCGACCAGTTCGACGCGGTGTACCGCGAACACGTTGCGGGGGTCTGGCGCTACGTGCGTACCCGCGTGCCCGGAGACGCCGACGCCGACGACGTGACCGCGGAGGTGTTCGCCAAGGCGATCCGTTCACAACGTGGCTTCGACGAACGGCGCGGCACGATCGGCGCATGGCTCATCGGGATCGCCCGGCACGTCGTGGCGGACTGGTGGGCGGGCAACGCTCGAGAGGTGCCCGTGGCCGAGGTGGATGTCGACACCGACCGTCCCGGGGCCGCGGCGGAGGATCCGGAGACGGCGGTGCTGCGCGCCGCAGAGGCCGATGACGTCCGCAGCAGGCTGTGGGTGCTCACCGCCCGGGAGCGTGAGGCGGTCACGTTGCGATTCGCCACCGAGCTGACCTCCGAGGAGATCGGCGCGGCGATGGGGATCTCGGCGACCGCCGCCCGGATGCTCGTCTACCGGGGCGTGGCAAAGCTGAGGGAGGTGATGCAGCAGTGACGCCGCAGGATCCGTATGAGGAGGCGGCCTTCGATCCGGTCGAGGTCGCGGCTGCTGAGCGTCTCGACGACGAGATCGCCGCCGTTCTGTCCGGTTCGGCCCGGCCGGGACCGGTAAACTCCGCGCTGGTCGCGCTGGTCGCGCTGGCCGACGCGTTCCGGCGCGAGCCGTCCGCGTCGACATATGCCGCCGTGGAGCGACGGGTGGCCGAGGCGAGGCCGCGGCGGAGTCGACGGCAGTGGTTGCCGGCCCAGGTGGCCGCCGCCGTGCTCGGCGTCGTGCTGGCCGTCCACGGGGTCGTCAACATGGTTGCCGGTGAGTGGATCTCGACATCGCTCGGAGAGCCGCACAATCAACACGCGATGATCGACGGGGGTCTTGCGTTCATCGCCATCGGCGCCGCGATCGCGGTGGCGTCGACGCGGCGCCGATGGTTGCCGGTGGCGGTCATCGTCGGGGTGCCGCTCGGACTGATCATGGGTGGTCGCGGCGTGCACGAGATCGGGGTGTTCGCGTGGGGCGCCGTGGCGCACGGGGCGGCGGGGCTGGCGGCGATCGTTCTGTTGCTCGCATTCTCGGTCGCGTGGCGTTACAGCCGCAGGCGAGGACGGGAAGAACCGGTATGAGATCACTGCATCGAATCCGGAACCACATGCGTGCGTTCGGGCAAGCGAAACGTCATCGCACCGACCTCGTCCGGCAACTCGGGCGCCGGCCCCTGCTCGCCGGGGCGACCGTCGGGGTGGAGAGCGCACTGTTGCTGTCCAACAAGGTGGACCCGAAACTCAAGGAGCTCGCCGAACTCAAGGCCGCCGGGATGGTGAGCTGCGAGTTCTGCCTCGACATCGGGTCGGCGCTGGCCGTGAGTTCCGGTGTCACCGAACAGCAGATGCGCGACCTGCCGCGCTATCAGACGTCGTCGGCCTACAACGAGGTCGAGAAACTCGTTATCGCCTACGCGGAGGCGATGACCATGACCCCGGCGGTGGGGGACGACCTGGCGGACCTGCGTCGACGCCTCGGTGAACACCTCACGGAGGCGCAGATCGTCGAACTCGCGATGACCGTCGCCTGGGAGAATCAGCGGGCACGACTGAACCAGTCGCTGGGCGTCCGCCCGACCGGGATGTCCGACGGCGCGGCCTGCGCTCTGCCCGAACGGGTTTCGTAGCATTCATGCGCATATGGTGCGCATGAATGCTACGAAACGCCGGTCAGTGGAGCGGCTTGTCGGCTCCGACGAGCCACATCGAGAAGTACTGTGAGCCACCGCCGTAGGCATGGCCCAGGGCCTTGCGGGCTCCGTCGACCTGATGGTCCCCGGCTTTGCCCATGACCTGGATCGCGGCCTCGGCGAAGCGGATCATGCCCGACGCGCCGATCGGGTTCGACGACAGCACGCCGCCCGAGGCGTTGAGCGGGATGCGGCCACCGATCTCGGTGTCTCCCGACTCGGTCAGCTTCCAGCCCTGACCCTCGGCGGCGAACCCGAGGTTCTCCAGCCACATCGGTTCGAACCACGAGAACGGCACGTAGATCTCGGCGACGTCGATCTCGTCGAGCGGATTGCTGATGCCACCCGCCTTCCACAGGGCGGCTGCGGCGTCGCGGCCGGCCTGCGGGCTCACCACGTTGCGGTGTGCGAAGGACAGCGGCTCGGTGCGCATCGCGGTGGCGTGGATCCAGGCCACCGGGTTGCCGGCGGCGACCGCATCGTCGGCGACCTGTTCGTCACCGATGACGACCGCGCACGCACCGTCCGACGACGGGCACGTCTCGTCGTAACGGATGGGGTCCCAGAGCATCTGTGAGCTCATGACCTTCTCGACGCTCTGATCCGGCTGGTGCAGGTGCGCCAGGGGATTGAGTGCACCGTTGCGGCGATCCTTCGCCGCGACCATGGCGCCGATATGCTCGGGCGCACCCGACTGGCGGATGTAGGAGCGCACGTGCGGGGCGAAGAAGCCGCCCGCGCCGGCGCCGACCGGCTTGGTGAACGGCACCGGGATCGACAGCGCCCACATCGCATTGGACTCGGACTGCTTCTCCCAGGCGACGGCGAGCACGCGCTTGTGGACGCCGGCGAAGACCAGGGACGCGGCGACGTTCGCGGTCGAGCCACCGACCGAGCCGGCGGTGTGCACGCGGATCAGCCGCTTGCCCACCGCGCCGATCGCCTCGGCCATCGCGAGCTCGGGCATCATCGAACCCTCGAAGAGGTCGGGTGCCTTGCCGATGACGATCGCGTCGATGTCGTCGAGTGAGACCTTGGAGTCGATCAGTGCCGCATCGATGGCCTCGCGGACCATCCCGGCCATCGTGACGTCGGAACGCTTGGCGACATAACGGGTCTGGCCGGTACCGAGGACCGCCGCACGGTTCTTGTGTCCCATCAGTTCCCGCCTCCGGAGTTGTTCTGGGCGCTCAGGGTGACCACCATGTTCTGCTGCAGCAGCGGACCGCTCGTCGCATGGGCGACGGCGGTTCCCGCGTTGCCGCTGAGGATTTCGTGCGCTGCGTAGCCGATGCGCTGCAGGCCGGCCGAGAACAGCGAGTTGCCGGCGAGTGCGCCGCCGGACGGGTTGATCCGCACCGAATCGGGGAGACCCAGGGCATTGCGCACGATGATCTCCTGGTGGGAGTACGGCGCGTGGATCTCGGCGACGTCGACGGCACGGTTCGCGTCGCCGAACGCGGTGTCGCCGGCGAGCTTCGTCGACGGCGAGACGGTGAGGTCCCGGGAACCGAAGTTCGGCGTGTCGATGCGATGGTCCCAACCGGTCACGAACGCCGGATTGGCCACCAGCTCACGGGCTTTGCGCTCGCTCGCGATGATGACGGCCGCAGCCGCGTCGGTGTAGGGCGCGATGTCGTGGCGGCGCAGCGGATTTGCGACGTAGTCACCCGCCAGGAGATCGTCGACCGATCCGCCGGAGGTGCGGGCGCCGATGGCGGCCATGTCGGCCTCGGTCCAGGTTCCGGCGTCGATGCCGGCGCGTGCCTGCAGCGCGGCCAGTGACCGGGCATCGGGGTGCAGGGGCGCGACCGTGTAGGGGTCGGTCTGCAGGGCGAGGGTCTGGTCGGTGTTGCCCGCGGACGGCTTGCCGAAGCCGTAGGCGAGAGCCAGGTCGACCTCGCCGGTGGCGATCTTCACCCAGGCCTCGTACAGCGCCCAGGCGCCGTCCATCTCGACGTGGGATTCGTTGATCGGCGGCATCGCACCGATCGAGTCGATGGCGGAGATGAACGAGAAGGCGCGGCCGGCAAGGTAATCCGACGACCCGCTGCACCAGAACTCGATATCGGTCCGGTTGATGCCCAGCTCGGCGTAGAGCTTGTCGAAGCAGGGGATGAGCATCTCGACACCGTTGGTGGTGCCGTGGGTTCCCTCCACGTTGGGGCTGTGGGCGAACCCGATGATCGCGATGGGTGGCAGTGTCATCAGAGGTGGTCCTTGTAGGTCTCGTACTCGGCGTCGGGTTCACCGGTGGGGGCGAAGTGGCTGATGTTGCCGATCGAGTGCTCCCACTTGTCCTCGGGTAGCCAGACGGCCTTGACGCGCATACCCATTCGGACGTCGGCGGCCTCGCAGTCGAGGATGAGGTGCAGGAAGGGGATGTCGGCGCCGTCGAGGAGCACGTAGGCCGCGACGTACGGCGGTTTGATCCGCTGGCCCTGGAACGGCACGTTGACGATGCAGAACGTCGTCACGATGCCGGTGTGCGCGAGTTCGACGCGTTCGACGGCCGGCGACCCGTCGGCGGGACTCACCCCGCGGGGCGGGAAGTAGACGCGGCCCTCGTCGACGCCCGAACCGATTCGGGTACCGATGAGCTTGCCCGCCTTCAGGCCCTCGAGGTAGACCGACTCCTCCTCGTTGGCGGAGTGGGTGATCTCGGTGGTGATGGGAGTCGGGATGACGACGAGTCCGGTGTCGGCGCCCTTCGGTGCCTCCGCGGTGTTCTCCGGTGCGGCGTCGGTGCTCTCACCCGGCGCGAAGTACGCGATGTCGTCGATGCGGCCGATCCGTGCCGCGGAGAACACCGCGTGCACACGCTGGCCGGTCGAGATGTCCGACGGCGAATCGACCGAAACCGCATGCAGCAGTGCGGTGTCCGCGCCGTCGAGTTCGATCAGGGCCCAGGCGAACGGCTTGTCGAGCGGCTGTCCGGGCACCGAGTCGTCGTGCCAGGTCCAGCTCGTGACGGTGCCGACTGTCGAGACCTCCACGATCTCCGTCGACTGCTGTCCGGTGACCGGGTCGAATTCGACCGGCGGCACAGACACTTTGCCGTCACTGCCCTTCGACCCCACGATCCGGCCGTCGCGCAGTGCGAGCGCGAACTGGCTCAGCACCGGGCCCAGCGACCGGGTGTAGTCGAAGGAGTTGATCAGGGGAGCGGTCAGGATCGGGGACTTCGGCTCGGGCACCGTGGCAACGGGACTGGCGATGGGGTTGCCGGCGGCGGGAGACGTTACGCTCATGCTCACAACTTGAGTAGAACACGTTCTAGTATTGGACACAAGATGCATGTCAGGCCGTGAGATCCGCACGGTCCGGCGAGAGGGGAGTGCGAGTGAAGCTCGGTCTGCAACTCGGTTATTGGGGTGCCGAGCCGATCCCGAACGCGCCGGAGTTGATCGCGGTCGCGGAGGAATGCGGGTTCGACGCGGTGTTCACCGCGGAGTCGTGGGGATCGGACGCGTACACGCCGCTGGCATGGTGGGGCGCGGCGACGTCGCGCATCCGACTCGGGACGGCGGTGGCCCAGTTGTCGGCACGTCCGCCGACATCGCTGGCCATGCACGCGCTGACCCTGGACCACCTGTCGAACGGCAGGCACATAGTCGGCCTCGGTGTCTCCGGGCCTCAGGTGGTGGAGGGGTGGTACGGCGAACCGTTCGGAAAACCGTTGGCGCGCACCCGCGAATACGTCCAGGTGGTCCGCGACGTGCTCGCCCGCGCCGGCAAGGTCACCAACGACGGGCCGCACTATCCGCTGCCGTACCCCGCCGACGCGCCCGGCGCCACCGGACTCGGCAAGCCACTCAAGCCGATCACCCATCCACTCCGCGCCGACCTCCCGATCTGGCTCGGCGCCGAAGGTCCGAAGAATGTCGCGCAGACCGCCGAGATCGCCGACGGCTGGCTCGCCATCTTCTTCAGCCTCGGACTCGCCGACCAGTACAACTCCTGGCTCGACGAGGGTTTCGCCCGTCCGGGCGCCCGACGCAGTCGTGAGGACTTCGAGGTCGCCGCCACCGTGCAGGTCGTCATCACCGACGACGTGGCGTCGGCGATCGAACGGTACCGGCCGTCGACGGCGCTGTACGTCGGCGGAATGGGCGCCAAGGAGAAGAACTTTCACGCCGAGCTCTACAAGCGGATGGGTTACGGCGACGCGGTCGACGAGATCGTCAGCCTGTTCCTCAGCGGCAAGAAGGCCGAGGCGATGGCCGCCGTTCCCGACGAGATGGTCCGCGAGACGATGCTCGTCGGCACTGCCGACGAGGTCCGTGCACAGATCAAGGAGTGGGAGGCCGCAGGCGTCACCATGCTGATGGTCACCGCCCGCGACACCGACACGATCCGGCAGCTCGCGACGCTGGTGTAGCACTCGCTGCTCTCTGGCCGCCTTCGCACCCCGAGGTGCGAGCGATGGTCCGCTTCGCTCCCTGAGGTGAGGGCGGTGGGTTTCCTTTGCTCCCTGAGGTGAGGTGGTGGGTTTTCTTCGACCCTGAGGTGCGGGCGGTGGCCCCCTTCGCTCCCTGAGGTGCGGGCGGTGGCCCCCTTCGCTCCCTGAGGTGCGAGCGCAGCGAGCCACGAAGGGCTGGTGACGTCATCTCACCAGGCCTTCGTGGCTCGTCGCTTGCGCTCCTCGCACCTCAGGCAGCGGACCTGGGTGCGTTGCACTCCCCGCACCTCAGGCATCGAGGGGTGTGCGCTACTCGTCGAGGCTGTCCATGATCTCGGCGAGCGTCTCGTCGGCGAGCGGAAACGGTTGGTAGATGGCGACATCCGTGGCGATGTCGTGCGAGCGTGCGCGGATCGTCGCGGCCACATCGCGGGGGCTGCCGTGGGCGGCGATGAGTTCGAGGAGTTCGTCGTCGACGAGTCCGACCATCTCGGCCCAGCGCCCCTGCTTCGACAGCAGGTTGAGTTCGGTCTGCAGATCGCCGTAGCCGTGCATCTCGAGGACCGGACGGTAGGCGGGCGTCGAGCCGTAGAAGGACAGCAGTCGCCGCGCTGCGCCGACCGAGGTCTCGAACTCCTCCTCGGTGCGACCGGTGGCGACGATGATTTCCGGAACCACCGAGAAGTCCTCGCGACGGCGCCCCGACGCCGACAGTCCGGCGTCGACGCGCGGCAGGATCGATTCGCGAACGAACCGGTCGGTGGTGAACGGCATGACCAGCAGGCCGTCGGCGTGTTCGGCGACTGCACGCGTCAGCCGCGGCCCGAGGGCGCCGACGAAGATCGGCGGGAACCCGTGCGGATTCGGTCCCGGGTTGAACATCGGCGTCATGAGCCGATGTCGGTAGAACTCGCCGTCGAAGTCGAGGCGGGTGCCGTTCTGCCAGCAGTCGAAGATCGCGCGCAGTGCGGAGACGAACTCGACCATCCGGTCGACCGGACGCTCGAACGGCACCCCGAACCGCTTCTCGATCTGCGGGCGGATCTGGGTGCCGAGACCGAGCGTGAACCGGCCGCCGCTGAGCAGCTGGAGATCGTTGGCCTGGTGGGCGACGGTGATCGGATTGCGCGGGAACGCGATCGCGACGTTGGTCATCAGCGCGACGTCGTCGACGCCGGCCGCACCGAACAGGGGACTGAAGACATCGTGCGGGCCGTCGAAGGTGAACACCCCGTCGATCCCGACGTCCCGGAGTGCCCGGGTGCGGTCGACCGCCTGCTGCGGGCCGAAGAGTGCGGTGTGGATTCTCACCGGGGGTCGGTGGCCCTCACTCGCCGGTGAACTCCGGTGTGCGCTTCTCGGCGAACGCACGGGGGCCGACCTTGGCGTCCTTCGACTTGAAGACCGAGACGCCGATCTTCGCGTCGAGCTCGAAGGCGTCGAGTTCGTGCAGACCCTCGGTGTCACGGATGGTCTTGAGGATGCCCTGAACGGCGAGCGGGCCGTTGGCGGCGATCTTCTCGGCCAGCTCGAGCGCCTTGTCGAGGGCCTTGCCGTCCTCGACGACGTGGCCGATGAGGCCGTACTCGAGGGCCTCACGTGCGGTGACGTGGCGGCCGGTCAGCAGGATGTCGCAGGCGACGGTGTAGGGAATCTGACGGACGAGGCGCACCGCGCTGCCGCCCATCGGGTACAGGCCCCAACGGGCCTCGGAGACACCGAACTTCGCGCTCTCACCGGCGATGCGGATGTCGGTGCCCTGCAGGATCTCGGTACCGCCGGCGATGGCCGGTCCCTCGACCGCGGCGATCAGCGGCTTGGTCAGGCGACGGCCCTTCAGCAGCGCCGGCAGGGACGCCGGGTTCCAGGCGCCGGAGTCGACGGTGTCGCCCGGGGCCTGCTTGTTCATGCTCTTGAGGTCGGCGCCGGCGCAGAAGTACCCGCCTGCACCGGTGAGGATCGCGACCCGGATGTCGGGGTCGGAATCGACCTGATCCCAGGCCTCGGTCATGATCCGCATCATCTCGGTGGAGAGCGCGTTGCGCGCCTCCGGACGGTTCATCGTGACGATGAGAATGTGTCCGCGCTTCTCGACGAGGCACTCGGGAGCCTTGTCGGTGACGGACTCGGTGGGGGTGGCTGTGGTCATCGCTGTCTCCCGGTCATATTCCGCACTTGCCCAGAACGATAACACGTTCTAATTTTGGAGCCATGGCCTATACGATCGCCGATCTCATCGAGCATGCCGTCGACCTGGTTCCCGAGCGCGTCTCGCTGGAATCCGGCGACCGTAGCCGGACGTATGCGGAGCTCGAGGCGCGATCCAACGCGCTCGCCCACAAGCTCCGCGAGCTGGGTGTGCAGCCCGGCGACCGGGTGGGTCTGTACAGCAGAAACACCATCGAGTCGGTCGAGGCGATGATCGCGATCTTCAAGGCCCGGGCGGTCATGGTGAACGTGAACTACCGCTACGTCGAGGCCGAACTCGAGCACATCTTCACCGACTCCGGGATGAAGGTCCTGATCCACGAGCGCCGCTACTCGTCGCGCGTGTGCAACACGTTACCGAAATCGCCTTCCATCGAGTCTCGCATCGCGATCGAGGACGGGACGTCGGAAGACCTGTGCTGCGAGGGCCACGGCGACGCGATCCGCTACGAGGACGCCATCGCCGAGTCGTCTTCGGAACGCGACTTCGAGGAACGGTCGAACGACGACCTGTACATGCTCTACACCGGCGGCACCACCGGAAAGCCGAAGGGCGTCGTCTGGCGCCAAGAGGACGTGTGGCGCGTCCTCGGCGGCGGAATCGACTGGTACACCAGCGAACCCATCCCCGACGAGTGGCACCTCGCGAAGACCGGCGCCGAAGGCGGGCAGCTGGTCCGGTACCCGATCCCGCCGTTCATCCACGGCGGCTCGCAGTGGGCGATCTTCCAGTCGTTGTTCGCCGGCGGAAAAGCGGTGGTGTACCCGGACTTCAGCGGGGCGTCGGCCTGGGAGATCGTCGAACGTCACAAGGTCAACGTCGTGTTCATCACCGGAGATGCCATGGGGCGCCCCATGGTCGAGGCTCTCGGGCAGGGCAAGGAGTACGACCTGTCGAGTGTCGTGTCGATCGCCTCGTCCGCCTGCCTGTTCTCGCCGAGCGTGAAAGAGCAGTTCCTGGAACGGTTCCCGAACGCGGTGATCGTCGACGCGATCGGCTCGTCGGAAACCGGTTTCGGCGGTCTGGGCATCGTCGCGAAGGGCACGCCGCACACCGGTGGCCCGCGCGTGAACGCCGACAGCGAGACCCACGTCCTCCGCGAGGACGGCACGCCGGTGGAACCGGGCAGCGGCGAGGTCGGGGTGTTGGCACGGTCCGGCCATGTGCCGCTGCGCTATCACAACGACCCGGAGAAGTCGGCGAAGACATTCAAGGTCTTCAACGGCGTGCGTTACTCGCTCCCGGGCGACAACGCCGTGCTCGAGGCCGACGGCAGCATCACGATGCTCGGCCGCGGCTCGGTGTCGATCAACACCGGTGGCGAGAAGGTCTTCCCGGAGGAGGTCGAGGGCGCGCTCAAGGCGCATCCCGACGTCTTCGACACCGTCGTGGTGGGGGTCGCCGACGACCGTTGGGGTCAGCGCGTCGCCGCGGTCATCGCCGCCCGCGACGGAGCCCGCCCCACCCTGGAGAGTCTCAACGACGTCGTCCGCAAGGAGCTGGCCGGTTACAAGTGCCCGCGCAGTGTCTGGTTCGTCGACGAGATCAAGCGTTCGCCCGCAGGAAAACCCGATTACCGCTGGGGGGCGTCGGTCACCGCCGAACGACCCGCCGACGAAGCGCTGTAGCGCCGAAGAGTGACAGGCGCCGTAGAGCGCCGGAAACGAGAAGAAGCAGAATGCGTACAGAACTCGCCGACAAGTTCGGCATCGAGTACCCGATCTTCGGGTTCACCCCCAGCCAGGACGTCGCTGCGGCGATCAGCCGGGCCGGCGGGCTCGGCGTGCTCGGCTGCGTGCGGTTCAACGAGGCCGAGGAACTCGACGAGGTCCTCGAGTGGATGCACGAGAACACCGACGGGAAACCCTTCGGCGTCGACATCGTGATGCCGGCCAAGATCCCCACCGAGGGTTCGAAGGTCGACCTGGACTCCATGATCCCGCCGGAGCATCGCGCGTTCGTCGAGCGCACCCTTGACGATCTCGGCGTCCCGGCGCTGCCCGGTGAGGAACGCGTGAACTCGGGTGTGCTGGGCTGGCTGCATTCGGTGGCCCGCTCTCACGTCGACGTTGCGATGGAGCATCGTCGCAAGTACGGGCAGATCAAGTTGATCGCGAACGCCCTCGGCTCGCCGCCGTCGGACGTCATCCAGACCGCGCACGACAACGGTGTGCTCGTCGCGGCTCTTGCGGGCGCGAAAGACCATGCGCTGCACCACGTCGAGGCCGGCGTCGACATCGTCATCGCGCAGGGTTACGAGGGCGGCGGCCACACCGGCGAGGTCACCTCGATGATCCTGTGGCCCGAACTCGTCGACGCGGTCGGGGACTCCGCCCCGGTGCTCGCCGCCGGCGGCGTCGGCAGCGGCCGCCAGATCGCCGCCGCCATCGCGCTCGGCGCACAGGGTGTGTGGATGGGGACGTACTGGCTGACCGCCGCGGAGTACAAGCTGGGTGTGCCCGAGGGCTCCGACAAGCCGTCGACCGTGCAGCAGGCACTGCTCAAGGCGACATCGCGGGACACGGTGCGTCGTCGTATCTACTCGGGCAAGCCTGCCCGTCTGCTGAAGACCGCCTGGACCGACGCCTGGGACGCCGAGAACGCTCCCGAGCCGTTGCCGATGCCGCTGCAGAACCTGCTCGTCGCGGAGGCGCACGCGCGGATCTCGGCGGCTGACAACCCCGACGTCGTCGCCATGCCCGCCGGCCAGATCGTCGGGCGCTGCAACGCGATCACCCCGGTCGCCGATCTCATCGCGGACCTCGTGAGCGAGTACGAGGAGGCCGTCGGCCGAATGAACAAGACGCTCCACGGCTGACCCGCTCCACAAACCCACCCCTTTTCGCCAGACCCAGCACCCTCAGGGGTGGTGATTCTGCCGAAAAGGGGTGGGTTTCCTTGTGGACCAGCGCGCACGCCTAGTTCAAGAAGAAGACGCCTACTATTGCGAAGCCGGCGAGGAAGACCAGGGCCCCGGTCGCGATGCCGGTGCACACTTGGCGCGTCCGTCCATGGGCGACCGTTCCGACTATGCCGATGACGAGGAGTAGAACGACGAGAACGAGTCCGAGCCCCCGCAGCAGTGCGTAAGCGAGCATCGAAACGGCAAGTGCGGCAATCGCCACGAACGGGGTTGCCGGGCCGAAGAAACGCTTGTCCACTGTGCTGGCTCCCGACCTCGTTCCCCTGTCCCACCGATCACAGACCCACCACTGTTCCGTAGACACGCCCCATCGACGTCGGGTGGGTTTACGGAAAAGGGGTGGGTTTGTGCCAGGGGCGGTAGGCGCGACCTTCGCGTCGCCAGGTCGGCGGGGTGGGGTCGGAGGCAAGCAGGCGCTTCACCGTCTTGAACGTGGCCGTCTCCGGAAGCGAGTCGACGATCCGCACGCGGTGCGGCCACTGCTTCGGGCCGAGATCGTTCTGCGCGGACAGGAACTCGGCGAAGTCGTCGGGGTCCAGGCCGGAATCCGCGACGAGCACCGCCTCGATCTCGTCGCCGATCTCGACCGGGGTGCCGTGGACGGCTACCTGGCGAATCGCGGGATGCCGCAGCAGGATCCGCTCGATGGGGCCGGTGCCGAGGTTCTCACCGTCGACGCGGAGCCAGTCACCGAGGCGCCCGGCGAAGTGCAGGTAACCGTCGTCATCGACCCAGGCGAGGTCGCCGGTGTGGTAGACGCCGCCGCGCATACGTTCGGCGGTGGCGTCGGGATCGTTGTAGTAGCCGGCGAACAAGCCGGGGCCGGAGGTGTTCACGATCTCGCCGATCACACCGGGCGGCACGGGTTCCCCGGACTCGACGTCGACGACGGCCGTCGGTTCGCGTAGCGGACCGAGCGCATCGTGCGGGGTGTCCGGTGTACGGGTGATGGCGACACCACCCTCGGTGGAACCGAAACCGTCGACGACCCGGCAACCGAACCGCTCGGCGAAGCGCTGCCGGTCCACCGCCGACGCCTCGTTGCCGTACATGATCCGCAACGAGCTCGACGCGTCATCGGGGTGCGGGTCGGTGGCGAGGATGTAGTTCAGCGGCTTGCCGACGTAGTTCGCGTAGGTCACGCCGTAGCGGTGGAGATCGGCGACGAAGCCGCGCGCAGAGAAGGTGCGGCGCAACGCGATCGACGCTCCACCCGCGACCGCGACACTCCAGCCGGCGATCATCGCGTTCGAGTGGAACATCGGCATCGACAGGTAGACGACGTCATCGGCGCCGATCTCGAAACGCTCGGCGAGCATCGGGCCGCTGACCGCGAAGGTGCGTTGGGTGCAGCGCACGGCCTTCGGGTCGCCGGTGGTTCCCGACGTGAAGATCAGCATCAGCAGATCGTCTGGCGCGGCGTCCAGAACCGGTGCTGCTGAACCGGACGCGACCGCGGCCGACCACTCCGGACCGTCGACGTCGACAACACGGACGTCACCCAGATCGACGTCGGTCAGCAGTTCACGGGTGTCGTTGCCATACAGCACGATCTGACAGTCGGCGCGTGCAACGTCGGCGGCGAGCGCGGCACCGCGTCGGGTCGTGTTCAGGCCGACAAGGACGAAGCCGTGCCGCGCCGCGGCCGCGAACAGTGCGGCGAACTCCGCCGTGTTGGAGAGCAGTACACCGACGTGCGGAGGCCGGTCGGGTGACAACCAGCCGAGCAGGACGCCGGCCCGGACGGCGGCATCGTCCAGATGCCGCGCCCAGGGCGTGAACGACTCCTCGAAGTGCACCCCGCGATCGGTCACGTCGGACAGGTCGGCCAGCAGGCCGGCGACCGTGGACCGCTGGGTCACGGTGCCCGGAACGCTCACGCCGGGGTGGCGGCCAACTCGGTGCCGATGGCGCGCACCGACGCGGTCGCCGAACCGTAGGCGAACTCGTTGTGCTTGGCGCGCAGGAAGTACCGATGGACCGGATGGCTGGTGTCGAGGCCGACGCCGCCGTGGACGTGCACCGTCGTGTGCGCGACCCGATGGCCCGCCTCGGCGGCCCAGAACTTGGCGGTGGCGATCGCGTTGTGGATCTCCCCGGCATTGTCCGAGTTGGCCAGCAGCCAGGCCGCCTGCGTGGTGGTCAGGGCGAGCCCCTGAGCATCGATGTACCCGTCGGCCAGACGCTGGGCGACTGCCTGGAACGAGCCGATGGCACGCCCGAACTGCTCACGCTCGCGGGCGTATTCGGCGGTCAGCTCCAGTGCGCGTTCGACGACGCCCGTCTGCTCGGCGCTGCACGCCAGCGTGGCCCGGACGCGCAGCGCGTCAGCCACGTCCGAACCCGCCAGCACGGCGTCGGAATCGACCGGCACGTCGTCGAACTCGACCTGCGCGGTCGGGATCAGTCCGGTCGCCGGGGTGGCGGTGATCCGGATGCCGTCCGCGGTGGTGGGAACCGCCACCACGACGATGCCGTCGGGTCCGGTTGCGTTGACCAGCAACAGATCAGCGGCCTCGGCGTAGGGCACGTTCACCTTGACGCCGGACAGCCGCGAACCGTCGGAAGAGAGCTCGGTGATGGGGGAGTCGGTCGGCGAACCCAGGTCCTCCTCGATGGCCACCGACACGACGAGACCACCCGACGCGGCGGACGCCAGCACCCGGTCCCGCAGACCGGACGAACCGTGTGCGGCGATCACGGGCAGCGCGGCCACCGCGTGCTGGCCGAACGGCACCCGTGCGAGCACCCGGCCGAGTTCGGTTGCGACGAGGGCGTTCTCGATGACGCTCAGGTCGCCACCGGCATCGCCGACGGCCGCCGACGACAGTTCGAGTCCCAGCAGACCGGCGCTGCCTAGTTGCTGCCAGAGATCGGAGTCGATCGGCGCGTGGGTCGACTCGAGGTCGGCGACGCGTTCGGGCGTGCTGACGGAGGTGGCGATGTCGCGGGCCAGGCCGCGGACGTCGTCACCGGATTCGGGGAGGGAGAAGTCCATGGTGGAGAGCCTTTTCGAGGGTGGGGTCAGCGACGCTGGTGCGGCAGGCCGAGGGCGAGCATGGCGATGATGTCGCGCTGGATCTCGTTGGTGCCGCCACCGAAGGTGAGGATCAGCGAGGTGCGCTGGAAGCGTTCGAGGCGACCGTTGATGTGGGCGCCGGGGCTGCCGGCGCGCAGCGTCGCGGCCGGGCCGACGACTTCCATGAGCAGGCGGTAGGCCTCGGTCGCGAACTCGGTGCCGTACACCTTGGTCGCCGAGGCGTCGGCCGGCGACGGCGCGCCGCCGGAACTGGCCGCCGAGGCGATCTTCCAGTTGATGAGCTTGAGGAACTCGACCTTCGCATGCACCCGGGCCAGGTTCTGCTGAACCCACGGGGCGTCGATGACGCGTTGGCCGTCGCCGGTCTTGGTCTGCTGCGCCCAGGCGATCGTCTCGCGCAGAGCGGTCTGGATCGGTGCCGCGCTGCACAGCGCGACCCGCTCGTTGTTGAGCTGGTTGGTGACCAGGGGCCAGCCGCCGCCCACCTCGCCGACCACCGACGATGCCGGCACCCGCACGTCCTGGTAGTAGGTGGCGCTGGTGTCGACGCCGGACATCGTGTGCACCGGTGTGTAGCTGAAGCCCTCGGCGGTCGTCGGCACGATGAGGACCGAGATGCCCTTGTGCTTCTTGCCGCCTTCCTGCAGCGTCGACGGGTCGGTGCGGCAGGCGAGCCAGATGTAGTCGGCGTACGGGACCAGACTGGTCCACATCTTCTGGCCGTTGATCACATAGTCGTCGCCGTCGAGGACCGCAGTGGTGCGCAGCGCGGCGAGGTCGGTACCGGCGCCCGGCTCGGAGTAACCGATGGAGAAGTGCAACTTACCTGCGGCGATGCGCGGCAGGAAGAAGGCTTTCTGCTCCTCGGTGCCGTAGTGCATGATCGTCGGCGCCACGGAGTTGATGGTGAGGAACGGGACGGGCGCACCCGCGATGGCGGCCTCGTCGGTGAAGATCAGCTGGTCCATCATCGAACGGTTCTGGCCGCCGAACTCGGTGGGCCAGCCCAGGGCGAGCCAACCGTCGGCGCCCATCTGTTCGACGACGTCGCGGTAGGCGTCGCCCTCGCCGAGTTCGCCGCCGTCACCGCCGGACAGGGCGGCCCGGCGGTCCTCGGTCATCAGGTTCGAGAAGTACGCGCGGAGCTCCCGCCGGAGCTCGGACTGTTGATCGGTATAGGCGATTCGCATCGAAACTCCATGGGTCTGTGGCTAGCGTCCGGACCCCGCTTGTGGTCAAGTTATGGGGGTAAGGCTCGTCTAGTTTCTGAAACACGTTCTAACCTGTTCTGGCAGCCCCGTCAACAGGCGACGAGCCGGTGAGGAGAAGGTTCTGATGCGTATCAAGGCTGATTTCGACCTTTGCGAGTCCAATGCCATCTGTGTGGGGATGGCACCGGACTTCTTCGACCTGGACGATGACGATTACCTGGTCATTCTCCAAGAAGAGATCCCCGCGGACCGTGTCGAGGAACTGCGACAGGTGGCGGCCAACTGCCCCAAGTCCGCACTCTCGGTCGTGGAGGACTGACTGAGCTGAAGTCCCGTTCGGTTCCATCCGACCGGGAATCGTGCTAGAACAGGTTCTAGTTTCAGCTCAGGAGGAATGTCGGGTGGGTAACTCGTTGGACGGTCGCATCGCGGTCGTCACCGGTGCAGGTGCAGGTCTCGGTCGGGCGGAGGCCATCGGCCTCGCCGCGGAAGGTGCCACGGTCGTGGTGAATGACCTTCCGGCAGCGCTCGATTCGAGTGATGTCATCGACACGATCACGTCGGCCGGTGGCCGCGCGATCGCCGTCGGGGGTGACATCAGTGATTCGTCCACCGCGAGTGCCATCATGGCCGCGGCCACCGAACAGCTCGGTTCGCTCGACATCGTCGTGAACAACGCGGGCGTGGTCCGCGACAAGATGCTGTTCAACATGACCGACGACGAGTGGGATCTGGTCATCCGCGTTCACCTGCGTGGCCACTTCCTGCTCAACCGCAATGCGGCGTCGCACTGGCGTGCGGCGTCGAAGGCTGCTGGTGGTCCGGTCTACGGCCGGATCATCAACACCTCCTCGGAGGCCGGGCTGCTCGGCCCCGAGGGGCAGGCCAACTACGGTGCCGCCAAGGCCGGCATCACCGCGCTCACGCTGTCCGCGTCGCGAGCACTCAAGCGTTACGGCGTCCGCGCCAACGCCATCTGCCCGCGTGCGCGGACCGCGATGACCGCGGACGTCTTCGGGGACGCGCCCACCGACGGCGTCGATCCGCTCGATCCAGCACATGTGGTCCGGCTCGTGAGCTACCTCGCCGGACCCGAGGCCGACGGCGTCACCGGTCAGGTGTTCGTCGTGTACGGCCCCAAGGTCACCCTCATGGCGGCACCCACGATCGACGAGGTGTTCACCGCCGACGGCGATGCCTGGGACTCCGACGACCTGGCCAAGACCCTCGCGGGCTTCTTCGCCGATCGCGATCCCGGACGCACTTTCTCGGCAAGCGCTCTGGTCAACTGAGCGTTTCGTCGGGATTCTGCGTGATAGGTTTCGCGATGGTTCGAGGGTGAAGGGGGTCCGCTGGTGCTGAGCAAACTGGCCACGCCCCTTGGGGGGATCGGCGATTTCGTGGCACTCGGCGTCGAATCGGCGCGTGAGTTGTTCCATCGTCCGTTCCAGTGGCGGGAAACAGTAGAACAATCGTGGGCGATCGCCCGTGTCTCGATGGTGCCGACGCTGCTCGTCGCCATCCCGTTCACGGTGCTCGTCAGCTTCACGCTGAACATCCTGCTGCGCGAGATCGGCGCGCAGGATCTGTCCGGTGCCGGCGCGGCCCTGGGCACCATCACCCAGATCGGCCCGATCGTGACGGTGCTGATCGTGGCGGGTGCGGGTGCCACCGCGATCTGCGCCGACCTCGGCGCCCGCACCATCCGCGAAGAGATCGACGCGATGAAGGTGCTGGGCATCAACCCGATCCACCGACTCGTCGTGCCGCGCATCGTGGCGTCGACCTGCGTCGCGCTGCTGCTGAACAGCCTCGTCTGCACCATCGGCATCGGCGGCGGCTTCATCTTCTCCGTCTATCTGCAAGACGTGAACCCGGGTGCCTTCGTGGCCAACCTGACGCTGCTCACCGGCTTCGGTGAGCTGATGATCTCCATGGTCAAGGCCGCCTTGTTCGGCCTTTTCGCCGGCATGGTCGGCTGCTATCAGGGACTCAACGTCAAGGGCGGCGCGAAGGGTGTCGGCGACGCGGTCAACGAGACCGTCGTCTACTCGTTCATGGCGTTGTTCGTCGTCAACGTCGTCGTCACCGCTGTCGGACTCAAAGCGACGGCGGGCTGAGCGATGGTACTTCCTTTCACAACACGCTTCCGGACCGCGCGCGTCGCGGTGAAACGGGCCGGCGAGGACTGGGACCAGATCGGCGACCAGGCACTGTTCTACTGGGACAGCGTCGTGTCGATCCCCCGTGCGATCAAGCACTACAAGAAGGAGACGCTGCGGCTCATCGCCGAGATCTCCATGGGCACCGGCGCGCTCGCCATGATCGGCGGCACCGTCGTGGTCGTCGGATTCCTGACGCTGTTCACCGGCGGCACCATCGCCGTCCAGGGCTACAGTTCGCTGGCCAACATCGGCGTCGAGGCGCTCACCGGCTTCTTCTCGGCCTTCATCAACGTGCGCATCGCGGTGCCGGTCATCTCCGGAATCGCCCTCGCGGCGACCATCGGCGCCGGTGCCACCGCGCAGCTCGGCGCCATGCGGGTGTCGGAGGAGATCGACGCCCTCGAGACGATGGCCATCTCATCGATCCCGTACCTGGTCAGCACCCGCATCATCGCCGGCCTGATCGCGATCATCCCGCTGTACGCGCTGGCCTCGCTCGCCTCGTTCCTCGCGAGCCGCTCGGCGACGGTGTTCCTCTACGGACAGTCGCCGGGTGTGTACGACCACTACTTCGACACCTTCCTGATCCCGTCGGACATCCTCTGGTCCTTCGTTCAGGCGATCTGTATGGCGGTGGCGGTCATGCTCATCCACACCTACTACGGTTACAACGCCTCCGGCGGTCCCGTCGGCGTCGGCGTCGCGGTCGGTAACGCGGTGCGTGCCTCGCTGGTCGTGGTCGTCGTCATCACCCTGCTCACCTCCCTCGCCATCTACGGCGCGGACGGCAAGTTCAACCTGGCGGGCTGAACCATGAGCAGACAACAAGAACGGACACGGACCACCCGTCGCCTGGCGGCAGTCGCCATGGTCGCGATGCTGCTGTTCCTGATCATCGGCGCCAGCGCATCGTTCCTCGGCGCGTTCAAGGGCACCCAGCAGGTCACGCTGGTCGCACCGCGCGCCGGTCTGGTGATGAACCCCGACGCCAAGGTCAAACTGCGCGGGGTCGAGGTCGGACGCGTCGGCAAGATCGAGGAGCGGGGCGGCAATGCCATCCTCACCCTCGACATCGCGAACGGTTCGATGTCGAAGATCCCGGGCAACGTGGTCGCCGACATCAAGTCCAACACCATCTTCGGCGCGAAGGCCGTCAACTTCTTCGTGCCGGGCGAAGCCGAGGGCGAGCTCACCGCGGGTGCGGAGATCCCGGCCGACCGCGTGGTCGTCGAACTCAACACCGTCTTCCAGCAGCTGGTCTCGGTACTCGCCGACCTGCAACCGGAGAAGCTCAACGCCACGCTCGGCGCGGTCGACACCGCGTTGTCGGGACAGGGCGAGGACATCGGTGTGGCCCTCGAGCAGCTGACGACGCTGCTGGGCAAGACCAATCCGCATCTGCCGGCGCTTAATCGGTTGTTCCGTGAGGGCGCCACCGTCACCAACGTCTACGCGGACGCGATGCCCGACCTGATGCGTACCGTCGACAACTTCACCGCCGTGGGCAACACGCTGGTGGACAACACCTCCAACCTCGACGCGCTGTTGATCAACGCGACCGGGATGGCCAACACCATCGACGGTGTCATCGCACCGAGCAAGAAGACACTCATCGGTGCGCTGTCGGACCTCAACCCGATCGCCGCGCTGCTCGGTTACAACTCTCCGGGCATCAAGTGCTTCCTCACCTCGGGCGCCGTCGCCGGCGAGGTGGCCGCACCGTTCATGGGCGGACGCAACGGCATGCTGATGCTCGACGCCGGTCTGCTGCCGGGCAAGGACCCCTACGCCTACCCGTACGACCTGCCCAAGGTCGCGGCCGAGGGACCGCCCACCTGCGCGGGTGGCCTCTCCGACCCGGGAACCACCGAGCATGCGCCGTTCTACGTCAGCGACAACGCACCCCAGCCCTACCAACCCAGGACCAAGCCGAAGGTGAACTCGAAGAAGCTGTTCCAGATCCTGTTCGGGGAGCCGCCCCGTGGATAACCGCGCACGCGCTTTCCGCGCAACCCTCATCAAGCTGGGCGCGTTCACCGTGGTGATGATCCTGGTGTTCGTCGCACTGGTCGTGGTCTTCAGCCGCTACCGGTCGGGGGCGTCGAACGAGTTCTCCGCGGTCTTCACCAGTGCGTCGGCGATGAAGTCGGGCAGCAAGGTCAAGATCGCCGGCGTCGAGGTCGGAGGCGTCGGCGACGTCGAGCTCAACCGCGACAACGAAGCCGTGATCACCTTCTCCGTCGACGAGCAGTACCCGCTCCCGAAATCCGTTCGGGCACTGATCCGTTACGAGAACCTCACCGGCGACCGCTATCTCGAGCTGCAGCAGGGGACCGGGGACACCTCGACCTTCCTCGGCGACGGCGCGCAGATCCCGGTCACCCAGACCGAACCGGCTCTCGACCTCGACAAGCTCGTCGGCGGTTTCAAGCCGCTGTTCCGAACGCTCAACGCCGACGACGTCAACGCGCTCACCAGCTCGCTGATCGCGGTGTTCCAGGGACAGGGCGGGGCACTGAACACCCTGCTGTCCAACACCGCGTCGTTCACCGATGCACTCGCCGACCGGGATCAGCTGATCGGTGATGTCATCGACAACCTGAACACCACACTCGCGACGATCGACGGCGACCGCGCCGGACTCGACACCAGCGTCGACCTGCTGCAGCAGCTGGTGACCGGCCTGGCCGAGCAGAAGGGCACGATCGGCAACGCCCTCACGCAGACGTCCCGGGTCACCAACGGTCTCTCGGATCTGCTCTCGACGACCCGTCCCACGCTGCAGTCGATGGTCACCAACACCGGCCGCGTGTCGGAGGAATTGCTGGCCGCCGAGCCGTTCATCCGCAACCTGATCTCGCGTCTGCCGGAGGACTACAAGACCCTGTCGAACCTCGGTTCCTACGGCGCCTGGCTGCAGATCTACTTCTGCCGCCTGCGAATCCTGCTCCCCGCACCCGGAGGCCAGACGATTCTCTACACCTCGAACAACGTCATGGGTGACACCACCCGCGCAGGCGGAAGGTGTGACGGATCATGAGTCTTCCCTTCGGCGGCATGTTCTCCAGCCGCAGAACCGAATCCGAGCAGGCCGACATCGCGCGCGAGGAGAAGCACGGCGGACGCAGCCGCGCGCAGGTCGGCATCATCGGCATCGTGGTCGTCGCCATGGTCGTCATCACCGCGATGCAGATGGACAAGCTGCCGTACCTGGCACCCATCAGCACCTACAGCGCCTACTTCGACGATGCCGGCGGACTCGCCAAGGGCGACATCGTCGTGGTGTCCGGTGTGCAGGTCGGCACGATCGAGGGGATCGAACTCGCCGGCACCGACCAGGGCACCAAGGTGAAGGTGTCCTTCCGAATGGACGACACGGTCGAGATGGGCGACGAGACACAGGCCGCCATCCGCACCGAGACCGTACTGGGGCGTCGCAACCTGACGGTCATCCCGCACGGCGGCGAACGCATCAAGCCGGGCGGATCGATCACGCTGGGCAACACCATCGCGCCGTACTCTCTGCAGGACGCGCTCGAAGGTGCCACGGACACGATCTCCGGCACCGACACCGACCAGCTCAACACCGCACTCGAGACCCTGACGGTCACCTTCTCCGAGACGCCGGACCAGGTGCAGGGAGCGGTCAACGGTGTCGCGCGCCTGTCGAAGGCCGTCGCGGACCGGGACGAAGAACTGCGGGCGCTGCTGGCCAAGGCCAACCAGGTCAGCAAGATCGTCGGGGACCGCAACGACCAGATCAACCGCCTGCTCATCGACGCCAACGCCCTCGTCGGCGAGATCGAGATGCGCCGGTACGCACTGAAACAGCTGATCAAGGGGATCGGCGACGTCACCACGCAGCTGCGCGGCTTCATCGCCGAGAACAACGAACAGCTGACGCCGGTACTGCAGAAGTTCGACCGGGTCGCCACGATCCTCACCGACAACGAGAAGAACCTGAAGGAGACGATCGATCGTCTCGGCCCGTTCGCCAACACCCTCGGCGAGGCCGTCGCGTCCGGTCCGAACTTCGACTCGCTGGTGGGCCTCAACAGCTTCGGCGACTACACCGCGATCTTCCTCAACGCGCTGCGCGGCCGGTACCCGCAGCTGTGGCAGTCGCTGATGTACTCGGGCTTCCCGCTGATCCCCGACTACTACAAGCCGGGCCCGCCGGACAACACCGACACCCCGCGCGGCCCGCTGCCCACCCCGACCTATCCCAAGCCCTCACCGACCACGAGAGGAGGACGGTGACCATGACCATCGGACGTAAAGTTCTGCTCGGCGTGCTCGCCGTCGTGCTCGCGATCGCCCTCGTGGTGGTCGGGTGGACGGTCTTCCTGAAGTCGACCACCAACACCTTCACCGCGTACTTCGGCTCGGTCGCCAGCCTCTACGAGGGCGACCCGGTGCGGGTGCTCGGTGTGAACGTCGGCAGCGTCTCGAAGATCACCCCGCGCGAGAACGACGTGAAAGTCGAACTGCGCGTGGACAACAGCATCGACATCCCGGAAGACGCGAAGGCGGTCATCGTCGCGCAGAGCCTGGTGTCGGGACGCTTCGTCCAGCTCACCCCGGTCTACTCCGGCGGCGCCGTGATGCCCGACGGTTACGACATCCCGATGGACCGCACCGCCGTCCCGATGGAGTGGGACGACATCAAGGCCCAGCTCACCAAGCTGACCGAGGCCATCGGTCCGGAGGGGCCCGACCAGGGCACCGCGGCCAAGGCGGTCAACGTCTTCGACGAGAACCTCGAGGGCAACGGCGCCGCGATCAACCAGTCGATCAAGGAGGTCTCCGACGTCATCGGCACCCTCGCGGCCGGACGCGGTGATCTGTTCTCGACGATCCAGAGCCTGCAGAAGTTGACCGATGCGCTGTCGGGCAGCCATGAGCAGCTCGTGCAGTTCAACGGCCGACTCGCCTCGGTCAGTTCGGTTCTCGCCGACAACACCACCGAGCTCGACGCGGCGCTGAAGGGTCTGGACTCGGCGATGACCGACGTCCAGGTCTTCATCGACACCAATAAGGATGCGCTCTCGTCGTCGGTCGAGCGGCTCGCGGCGTCCACCAAGATCGTCGCCGACAAGAACGAGCAGGTCGCGGGCGTCCTGCACTCCGCGCCCAATCAGCTCGCGAACTTCTACAACATCTACAACCCGCTGTCCGGGTCGCTGTCGGGTGTGTTCGGTCTCGCCAACGGCACCAACCTGATCACGCTGCTGTGCGGATCGATGGACTCCACCAACCGCCCGGGGACGTCGAAGCAGGACATCGACAAGTGCGTCGAGATCCTCGCGCCGGTGCTGTCATCGATCTCGATGAACTACCCGCCGTTCCTGGCCAACCCGGTGCAGGGCGCCAACGCGCTGCCGAGCCAGTTGGAGTACCAGAATGCCGACGTGAAGGCACGCGCCCAGGCCGGCGTGCGGCGCATCGACAACGAGACCCGGCGCGACAACGCCGGTTCGCCGCTCGGGAACCTGCTGGTGCCGTTCGGGGGAGACCGATGAAGTCGTCACGCCTACGCGGCGGACTGGCCGCTGGCGCGGTGGCGCTCACGACGCTGCTCGCCGGATGTTCGTTCGACGGGCCGAATTCGCTGCCCGTGCCGGGTGCTGCCGGGACCGGTGGTGGCTCGTACGAGATCACCGCGCTCATCCCGTCGGCCGCCGGCCTGGTCAACAACGCGCCGGTCCTCATCGACGATTCGACCGTCGGCAGCATCGGCGACATCGAGGTACAGGACTGGAACGCGCTGGTCACCATCCGCCTGAACAAGGGCGTGATCATCCCGCGCGGATCGCACGTCATGGTCGGCATGACCAGCGTGCTGGGTTCGACGCACCTCGAGATCGTCCAGCCCGCCGAGCCGGAGGGCGGGCGCCTGGAAGCGGGCGACGAGATACCGCTGACCAAGTGCCCCGAGCAGTCCAACATCGTCAGCGACCCGAAGGTGCCCTCGGTACCCGACATCAATGCGGCACAACAGGTTGCGGCCTGCACCTACCCCAGTACCGAGCAGGTGCTCAGCTCACTGTCGGTGGTGCTCAACGGCGGCGGCCTGTCGCAGGTCGGCGACATCGTGCACGAGATGAGCGAGGTCTTCGGCGGCCGTGAGGACCAGATCAAGAAGCTGATCCCGCGGCTGAACACCCTCGTCGCCGATCTGGATGCGCAGAAGGGCAACATCATCCGCGCGACCGAGGGGCTGGATCGTCTGTCCCGCACCATGAACGAGCAGAAGGACACCATCGAACGCGCGCTCGACGCCAGCCCGGAGATCCTGCAGCTGCTGGTCGACCAGCGTCAGCAGCTTCTCGACACCCTCGCATCGGTGTCGAAGCTGTCGAAGACGGCCAACGACATCCTCGACGCCAACTCCGAGGACATCGTCACGATCGTCGAGGGCATCGAACCCGCTCTCGACCAGCTGCAGGCCTCGGGCCCGGCGATGACGCAGTCGTTGAACATCCTGCTGACCTTCCCGTTCTACGAACCGACCGTCCGGAAGATCGTCAAGGGTGACTTCGTGAACTCCGACCTGACCCTCGACCTCACGGTGGACCGTCTGAGCGAGACCATGTTCGCCAGTCTCGGCGTCACCGGCCCCGAGGGTGTCTTCGGCAAGCCGGCCGGAGCGGCCGCCCGCGGACTGAACCCGTTCACGGCTCCGCTGATCCCCGGTGGCGAGAAGCTCCCGGACACCGCGGAACCGGTTCCGGCGAACCTCATCCCGCCGGTGCAGGTGCCCTCGCCCACGGCTCCGCCGACGGTGCCCTCCGATCAGGAAGGCGGCCGCTGATGAAGATCACCAGGTTCGTCCGTATGCAGCTGATGATCTTCGCGATCGTCACCGTGGTCGCGATGGTCGTCATGGCGCTGTTCTACATCCGCATCCCGTCGATGTTCGGCGTCGGCAGCTACCGGGTGCAGCTGAACATGGAGACCAGCGGCGGGCTGTACCAGAACGCCAATGTCAGCTACCGCGGCGTCTACGTCGGCAAGGTCGACTCGGTAAAGCTCACCGACGACGGCGTGCAGGCCACGCTCGTCATCGACAACGGCACCGACATCCCGGCGTCGTCGAAGGCATCGGTGCGCAGCGTCTCCGCGATCGGCGAGCAGTTCGTCGAGTTCACCCCGAACCCGGATCCGCCCGCCGATGCCCCGACCGGCTACCTGCACAACAATTCCGAGGTCACCGTCTCCGAGGTGCCGGTGGAGATCTCGACGATGCTCGACCAGGCCGATGCGCTCCTCAAGGAGATCGGCGACACCAAGCTCCGTTCGCTCGTCGACGAGGCCTTCGTCGCCTTCAACGGCACCGGTGAGTCGCTGCAGCGGTTACTCGATTCGATGACGCTGTTCATCGGCGAGGCCAACAAGAACACCGACACCACGGTCTCGTTGATCGAGCAGGGTGCACCTCTGCTGGCCACACAGTCCCGTACGGCCGACGACATCCGGGCCTGGACACGCAACGTCACCGCGTTCACCGATCAGCTCCGGGCGAACCGGCCCGAGATCGGCGACATCCTCAGCAAGGGACCGTCGACGACGTCGAAGGCGCAGGAACTGTTCGAATCGCTCGGCGGGTCGTACCCGCTGTTGGTGTCGAACCTGGGCACGATCGCCCACACCCAGGTGGTGTACCTACCGAACTGGAAACAGATCCTGGTGTTGTACCCGCGTCTGGTCAACTCGCTGATCACCGCCCTGAACACCGGTACCAACAACTTCGGGCCGAACGTGAACTTCTCCCTGGGCTTCCAGGACCGGCCGGTGTGCAACATCGGCTTCCTGCCCAAGGAGGAATGGCGGTGGGCCTCCGAGCAGTCCGCTCGCGAGCTGCCGCCGGGCATGCTGTGCCGCGTCCCGCAGAACTCGAACATCGCCGTGCGCGGCGCCCGCAACTACCCGTGTGCGGAGTTCCCGGGCCGTCGTGCGCCGACTCCGGCGGAGTGCCGCACGGGCTACAAGCCGAACCCCGGCTCGGTCGACCCCTTCCAGAACGGACTGCCGTACGGCCTCAAATGGGAGCCCGCGTCCTCCGGTACCGTGACACCGGGCACACCGAAGGACTTCGAGGCGGAGCCCGCGGTGTACGCCACGACATACGATCCGGAGTCGGGCAACTTCATCGGACCCGACGGCAAGACGTACAACGCCGGCACGGGGCGTGAAGGGCAGGAACAGAGCAGTACATGGCAGACGATGATCAGCGGGACGGTCAGTCCGTGACCCCTGAGGGCACCGGCACCACCACCCCGGTCAGCAGGAATTCGACTGGCACCACCCCGAACCGCACCGGCTCGACCGACCGTCGGACGACCAAACGTCCGGTCCGGTCAGCACCCATTCGCCGTGGTCGTTCGGGAGGAAAGAAGCCGGTCGAGCAATTGTCGGCAGCGCCGGTGACCGAGAAGGCCGTCGAGACGCCCGCCGAAGAGGCAGCCGCTCGGGATGCCGCGGAGACCCCGACCGACCGGAACGCGGAGACCGCGACCGGCGCGGTGTCACTCACGAAGCCGGACACTGCTGAGGAGATCGCCCCCGATCCATCAGAGGTCGAGAAGACCGTCAGCTACCGCGAGCGCCGCCGCAACAGACTGGCGAACACCCCGGAGAAGAGGGGCAAGGGCAAGGTCCGCTACCGCGGCTCGGGCCGGCGGTCGTCGCGGACCGTGGTCGGCGTCGTCGTCGGGATCGTGCTCATCGCCGTCTGTGCGGTGGCATCGGTGGTGTTCGCCCTCGGCATCGCCCGGCAGGACCAGCAGAACGACCTCCGGGCCGAGTACTCGGCGTTCGCCTCGCAGGTGCTGATCAATCTGACGAGCATGAACCCCGACACCGTCGACCAGACACTGAAATCGGTGCAGGACGACACCTCCGGCAAGGTCAAGCAAGAGGTCCAGAACAACATCCAGCAGGTCGCCTCGCTCGTCCGCGACGGGAAGCTCGAGACGAAATCGATCATCCTCAGCTCTGCGGTCACCAAGTCCGAACCCGACGAGGGATCGGTGATCATGGTGTTCGGCTGGCATCAGCAGTCGCTCGACGGCCAGACCCCTGCCCAGGACAAGGTGTTCCGCTGGCGCGTCGACATGACCCGCATCAACGGTGACCTGAAGATGACCGACTTCGAGTGGGTGGCGTGATGGCCGACAACAAGCCCGGAACAGACAAGGGACGCCTCGGACTGATCGTGCTCGCGGTGCTCGTCGTCGCGGCGCTCGCGGCCACCGCCTTCCTCGGCTACCGGTACACCGAGGGCCGTTCGATCGAGGATGCGCGCGAGTCCTCCCTCGCCGCCGCCCGCGACTACGCGAACACCATGTTCGGGTACGACGCCGAGAATGTCAGCGACCACATCGACCAGTCGATGAGCGTGCTGACCGGCCCGGCCAAGCCCGAGTACACCAAGCTGATCACCGAGAACAACCTCGCCGCGGAGGTCCGCAAGCAGCAGGTCGTGTCCGAGGTGACCATCCAGGACGCCGGCGTGGTCACCAACACCGCCGACACCTCGAAGGTGCTGATCTTCATGAACCAGTCGGTCACCCGCGGTCAGAAGGAACTCGTCAGCATCAACCCGTCACGGCTGACCTTCGACATGGAACGTCAGGGCGACCGCTGGATGATCAACCACATCGAGGTCATCACCGACGACACCTTCCGCTCGAAGCTCGAGGTCGTCGAGTCCCTGCCGCCGGACGCCAAACCGTTGCCCGGCCAGTCACCGGCCCCGTCGCAGGCGCCGTCCGCGCCGCCTGCGGCTCCGGCACCCGGATCGGGCGCACCCGAGGTACCCGTGCCCTGACAGTCACGACCGTCTGCTGGCCGTGCCGCGTCGAAATCCCGTTGCGGGACGCCGGAATCGGGCGTACTTTCGCGGGTACACAGGGAAGGAGGTGGTCTGATAGTGATTTCTCATCGGACATGTGAGGTGACCATCCGTTAGCAGCTGACCGTGTGGCATTCGTGTCGCCGGAGGTGGTTTCCCACCTCGTCAGCGCCGACGAATACCAGGTGGTCACCCGGCCCCCGCATCCCGACCCGGTCCGGTCGGCACGAGGCTCGTATGAGCGATGCGGGGGCCGTTCCATGTCCGGGCATCTCCGGTCCGGACATTGTCGTTCGGGTGGTGGACTACTCGTGAGTTCGGGTTGCGGGCGTTATGAACCGGGCCAGTCCGGCGATGTACCTGTCACGAATACCTGCCACAGGGGACACCCGCCCGAGGAGAGAACGATGGTCGCCACGAACGCAGTCCGCGAGCTGTCGGTCGATCCTGGTCTCGGCGGTTCGGTCGCCGACGACGCCGCTGCTCGCGACGGCCGGTGGGACGATCTGTACTGGGGTCCCGGCGATCCCGACTTCGGAACCTCGACGCCGCCCCGCTTCACCTTCGCCGATCCACACGAGGCCGGACTCTTCCATGCCGACGACGAGCACGTGTCCATCCACAACCGAGGTACCGGCCCCGCGGCCGCGCTGATCTTCTTCGTCGACGGCGGCGTCGAGCTCCGGCGTCTCGGACCCGGCGAGATGATCATCCTGCCCGACGAGGATTCGTTCACCTACCTGCAGGCGCCTCGGCTCGCCGACGGTCGTCCGGTGATCTACGGCGGGGTGTGGGTCCAGCAGGGGCAGGCGAGGCCGGTGACCATCCCGATCCCGACCGAGCGGGAGTTCCTCGCCCAGCGCTACCTGACCCCGTGGAGCACTGACTGGGTCGGAGGACTCGCCGGCTGCCGCCTACGGGACCCGGCGGAGGATCGAATCTCGTATCAATACCGTTCCGGTGGAACGACTTTCACTGTCCGCAATGCCGGCGACACCTGGGTGGCGGTCGTTCACCGGGCCGGGACGGAGTACAGCATCGTCGAATGCGGCCCGCGTGAGCGGGTCGACTTCCCGATCTACCCGCACTCGGCGCAGAGCGACGTGTTCTCGGTGGTGGGTCAACGCCAGGCCGGTTCGCCCGGACGTGGCCCCTACGTCTCGGCGTCGGGAACCGTGCACCCCGGCTGGGCGGGTCGCCCCGGGGCCGCCACGGCGTACGGATCGGTCGTGATCATGCTCGGATCCCTGGTGTACAGCGCGCTACCGAAACGCAACCTGTACCTGGCGTTCTCGGATCGCCGACGCGGCTGTAGCCGGGTGCATCGCTGAGCGGTGCCCGAGCAGACAGCGGGCAGGAATGCGGCGGGGCTCAGCCGACGTGGCGGCGTAGCTTGGCCGACAGTCGGGGGAAGAGGTCGCCGTCGGCGTCGACCCGTTCTTCGACGTACGCGAGGTCGCCGTCGGGAACCAGACCGTAGAGACGCTTGGCGCCGCCGGCGCGACGGCCGGACTGGGACTTGATGACGACGTCGGTCGCCAGTTCCCACGAGGTCTGATTGAGAGGCGTGCCGTAGAAGAGCTCCACCGACCCCTCGGCGTGGGCGAGGAGCAACTCGATGGTGTCGTCCTCACCGATGCGCCAGAAACCGGATTCGCGGAGGTCGGGACGCTCGAAGGCGGCGTCCTCGTCGATGACCCACGAGCGCGACTCCCAGGTGAGGAAGTTCTGTCCGTCGTGCGAGACGACGATCTGCTGCGCGAAGTGGTAATCGGTGTCGGTCTCGGCGTCGTGGCCTTCGCCCTCGCCGCGCCACACACCGACGAGTGGCAGCAGGGCCAGCAGGCCGGGATGGAGATCGGCACCGAGGCGGAGGTTCGCGGTGTCCGCGGGCAGCGGGAGGTCGTCCCACGTGGGGATGTTGCGCTCACGGCTGCCGGACTCGACGGCACGTGCCTCGGCCTGGTTTATCGCCTCGTCGCCGGAACGATGGGCGCCACCGTCGGCGACGACGCCGTCGCCAGAGGGCACTCCGTCGCCGGAGGGGGCGGCGCCGACTGGCTCGTCACCGGCGTCACCGGCTCCCGGGTGGGACGTCACGACTCGTCGGTGACCAGGCGGTAGAGGGTGTAGACACCAAACCAGGTGATCAGCACGGCGGCCAGGATCAGCAGGATTTCGAAGAAGAGGACCACGAGGCAAATTCTAACCCGGGGATGCGCGGGAGGTTCAGGGGGTCTCCCTTCGAGACGCTTCACTCCTCAGGGAACGGGACGGTGCTCCAGCAGGCGCTCCCTGGGAACGGGACGGTGCTCCAGCAGGCGCTCCTCAGGGACCGGATGGCTGGGCATTGACCCTTTTTCGGCCCCGGAACGACGAAACCCGGTCACCGCAGCGCGGTGACCGGGTCGCGTCGTGGGGTCTGAGACGCCCACGACCGGGACTACATCACTTGGAGACGACGATGTCCTGCTCGTGGATGCCGGGACTCTCGGGGCTGATCGACGCATCGCCGTTGCCCACCGAAGAGAGGGCGCGAACCGTCCAGGTTCCGGGAGCGGCGAAGAACCGGAAGTCGCCGGTGGGCGAGGCGACGACCTCGGCGGTGAATTCACCGGTCGAGTCGAGGAGACGCACGAAGGCGCCGGCGACGGGGTTACCCGAGCCGTCGGTGACCTGTCCGGTGAGGACGGTCTCCTTCTCCACGTCGACGCCCGCAGGCAGCTTCTGTCCCTGCTTGGGTGCAGCACACATAGTTATTACTTTCCTTCTCCGAGTTCGATCGGCGCACCGACCAGCGAGCCGTACTCGACCCAGCTTCCGTCGTAGTTCTTGACGTTCTTCTTGCCGAGCAGCTCGGTCAGCACGAACCAGGTGTGGCTCGAGCGCTCGCCGATGCGGCAGTACGCGATGGTCTCGCGGCTGTCGTCGAATCCCTTGTCCGCGTACAGAGCGGTGAGCTCCTCGTCGGACTTGAAGGTGCCGTCCTCGTTCGCGGTGGTCGACCACGGGATGTTGATGGCGCCGGGGACGTGGCCGCGCTGCTGCGCCTGCTCCTGCGGGAGGTGAGCCGGCGCGAGGATCTTGCCGGAGAACTCGTCAGGGCTGCGCACGTCGACCAGGTTCTTGGTGCCGATGGCGTCGATGACCTCGTCGCGGAAGGCGCGGATGCTGAGGTCGGGCGAGGAGGCCTTGTACTCGGTGGCCGGACGGGTGACCGCATCCGAGGACAGCGGACGACCGTCGAGCTCCCACTTCTTACGGCCGCCGTCGATCAGCTTGACGTCGTTGTGGCCGTACAGCTTGAAGTACCAGTAGGCGTAGGCGGCGAACCAGTTGTTGTTGCCGCCGTAGAGGATGACGGTGTCGTCGTTGGAGACGCCGCGCTCGGACAGCAGCTTGGAGAAGCGGTCGGCGTCGACGAAGTCGCGACGGATGCCGTCCTGCAGATCCTGCTTCCAGTCGAGCTTGATCGCGCCCGGGATGTGGCCGCCATCGTAAGCCGAGGTGTCTTCGTCGACCTCGATGAAGACGGTGTTGTCGGCGTTGAGGTTCTGCTCAGCCCACTCGGTGCTGACCAGGACGTCGGAACGTGCCATGTCTGGTTCCTTTCGGATGGATAACTGGTGGTGGATGGATCTGGTGATGCGAAACAGCGGCGAGGCGCGGACAAGCGCCCGCGGCTCAGATCTGTGATGAACGAGGAGGCGCATGGAGAAGACACTCAGGCCTCGGGAGAATCGCACCCCGTCGTCATCGGCGGTGCGCATGGCGCGGCTGCGGGGCAGCGCTTGTCATGGCACACCGTCAGCGGTGCGTGCGACAGCAACAATCGGCGACGCGACAGAAGTCGATCGCCCGGCGACGTGTGAGCATGTACTCACGGCGCTGTTGCATGCCAACGAGGGTACAACAGTGCCGAACGGAGTCCGAAACCCCGGGTGGATTGCACTCTGAACTGCGCAAAAAGGTCACGAAAGGGAGGCGCGCGCTTCCGGTCGTGGCGTCGGGTCAGAACCGGTCCGGGCGCACGTCGGTGACGCCCGTTTCGGAGACCAGCTGGACGTCACCGCCGAAGCTCTCCGCGCGCTGGGCGACGAGCCCCCAGGCCATCGGGAGCCGGGGGAGGACCATGCTGAACCGGTCGAGTACGGCCGCGCGCATGTCCTGGGGGACCTCGGCGTCCACGTGACGTTCGGGTCCGGTGTAGAAGTCGGTGGCCCGGATCTCCAGCGCGCCGTCGGTCACCGAGAGGTCGACAGCGACGCTGACCCGAACCTTGGGGCCGGTGTAGGCCGACGCGGACGGCGGATCGTCGGCGTCGAGGCCGTCGTCGGGTGGCAGTGCCACCGTCCCGGTGAAGACGACTCCCTCCGACCGTGAGACGACCCCGTCCTGCGGGCCACCGCTGCCGGCCTTCCCATCGGGACCGGGCGTGCTGACGGTCAGGTCGGTGATGCGCAGATACCTCGCAAGGGTGACCGCATCGAGGCGGGTGTAGGCCGAGATCGAGTCGGTGTGCAGAACATCACTCGCGGAGAAATCGCCTCGTTCGGGACCCCGGAATCGGCCGAGTACGGCGCCGAGTTCGCCGCGACAGATGCCGCGTACGGGTTCACAACCCGGGAGTTCGACGCCGCGGGCGGCGATCGTCACGCCCGCGTAGTCGCCCGAACCGGCCTGGGTGAGGAATGGAAACCCGGCGAGGGTCACCTCGGGATCGGATGGGACGCGCGGTGATTCGGCGAGGGCCTCCGACAACCGGTGTTCGCCGCGGATGGCCGCGCCGACGTCGACGAGCAGTGTTGCCGCCGCCGCGACCACGACGACCACCGCCGCGATGACGAGGACTTTCCGGATGCCCGGCATGCTCGGAAGACCACCCTCTCCATCGTGTCCACCGACGGTTTCGACTCGCCTTGTTAACAGCGGGGGGCGTCGGTGGCGCTATTCTGTCACCTATCTCGCACACGTTGGTAAGGCAGCGTAAACAATCCTCGACGATGTGCGCGGAGGCGTTCACAGCGTGGTGAGCGGATTGGTTGGTCCGGAACCGAACGAGATCGGAGTGCTAGGTGGATCTCTTGTTGTTGACGGCCGATCCCAATCCGGAATCGGTCTTGCCGTCGCTGTCGCTGCTCGCCCACAACGTGCGAGTCGCCCCGACGGAGGTCTCCTCACTCATGGAGGCGGGCAATGCGGATGTGGCCCTCGTCGACGCCCGCGCGGATCTGGCGGCGGCACGAGGACTGTGCCGCCTGCTGGGTAGCACCGGATCGTCGGTGCCGGTGGCGGCTGTGCTGACCGAGGGTGGCTTGGTCGCGGTCAATGCCGACTGGGGCATCGACGAATTCCTGCTCCCGGGGACGGGTCCGGCAGAGCTCGACGCGCGGTTGCGATTGCTGGTGGTGCGCACTCGGGGGGTGGCCGCCGAGGAGACCTCGGGCAAGGTCACCCTGGGGGAACTGGTCATCGACGAGGGGACGTACACCGCGCGACTGCGTGGGCGTCCCCTCGATCTGACTTACAAGGAATTCGAACTGCTGAAGTACTTGGCGCAGAACGCAGGTCGCGTGTTCACGCGCGCCCAGCTGCTGCAGGAGGTGTGGGGTTACGACTTCTTCGGCGGCACGCGCACGGTCGACGTGCATGTCCGTCGACTCCGCGCCAAACTCGGCAGCGAACACGAATCGCTGATCGGCACGGTCCGCAACGTCGGATACAAGGCGGTGCGACCCACCCGTGGCCGGGCAGCTCAGGCCGAAGCCGAGGACGTGGCGGAAGATGGTGTGCCGGATATCGATCCGGCCGGTTTCGACGACACGGTCGACGGTCCGGATACCTTCGACGAGGAGTTCAGTGCCAGCGCCGGAAGCTGACGATTTCCAGGTACGACGCGGTGCCGCTCCGGCGGAGGTCGTCGCCGAGGCGCATCGTCTCGTACGTGCCGCGACGGCCGCCGACGGCGTCGCGCCGCTCTCCGACGATGCGGTGAAAGCAGTTGACGCCGAAGCGGATTCGCCGATCATCCACGTGTGGTCGACGGGCGCGTACGCCAACATCGTCCCCGGTCGCGACGGCGAACCGTCGATGATCGAAGCGGTTGTCGACCCGGAGCAGCGTCGCCAGGGCAAGGGGCGCCGACTGCTCGAGGCCGCGTTTGCCGCGGCCCGAGAGGACGGTCTCGAGGCTCGGGTGTGGGCGCATGGCGACCTCCCCGGTGCGGTGGCCCTCGCGTCGGCGATGGGACTGCAGAAGCGCCGCGAGCTGCTGCAGCTGCGACGCCCGGTCGGGGAGGGCCACGAACTCCCCGAACTCGCAGTCGATCCGGGACTCACGCTCCGGACCTACGCGGGGTCGGCGGACGATGCGGAGATCCTGCGCGTCAACAACGCCGCCTTCGACTGGCATCCCGAACAGGGCGGCTGGGAGCTCGATCAGATCACCGAGCGGGTCGCCGCCGACTGGTTTGACCCCGAAGGCCTCTTCCTGGCCTTCGACACCGAGGACCCCACGAGGCTTCTCGGGTTCCACTGGACCAAACTGCACGACGCCGAACTCGGCGAGGTGTACATCGTCGGGGTCGATCCGCAGGCTCAGGGCCGCGGGCTCGGCAAGCTGCTGACGCTCGCCGGACTCCATCACCTCGCACGGCGCGGCGTCGCCGAGATCAACCTCTACGTCGAGGGTGACAACACGGCCGCGCTGCGGACGTACGAACGCCTCGGGTTCACCAGGTTCGCCGTCGACGTCGCCTACGGCTGAGTCCACTCAGCCGGTCGTCGCGAGCCCGACGTGCCGGGTTCACCTTCCGTTCACCTTCTGTCGGGGATCAGGCCATCCGACGCGCCTACCTTTCTGTATCGAACACTCCGGACACCCGGGCCTCGGGACGGGGAACGACACGGAAAGGCAACACCTGCGGTGAGAATCAAGCGGAACGGCGCTCTGGCGGCGGTGTCGGCGATCGCGGCATTGACCCTGGTGACGGCGTGCGGTGGGGGAAACACTCCGACGGTGAGTGGCGAGGGTTCGACGGCCCAGCAGAAGGCCATGGAGCATTTCGGTCAGATCCTTTCCGACGATGACGACATCGTCCTCGACTACACCGGCAGCGGCTCCGGTGACGGCATCAAGAAGTTCATCGCCGGCGACGTCGACTTCGCGGGTTCCGACTCGGCGCTCAAGGCCGACGAGGTCACCGCGGCCAAGGAACGCTGCAACGGCAACGACCCCTGGCATCTGCCGCTGGTCGTCGGACCGGTTGCGATCGCCTACAACCTCGAGGGCGTCGACAACCTCAAGCTCGACTCCGCCGTGATCGCCAAGATCTTCAACGGCAAGATCACCAAGTGGAACGATCCGGCGATCGCCGCACTCAACCCGGGTGTGCAGCTGCCCGGTGGCGACATCGTCCCGGTCTACCGCTCCGACAGCTCGGGCACGACCGACAACTTCCAGCGGTTCCTTCAGAACTCGGCGCCGAACGACTGGCCGTATGAGCACAGCAAGGAGTTCGCTCCCAAGAACGTCGGTTCGGGTGCGTCCAAGTCGACCGGAGTCGGTGACACCGTCAAGAAGACCCCCGGCTCGATCACCTACGTCGAGTGGGGCTTCGCCACCGAGAACGACCTCGGCGTCGCCGACATCGACTTCGGAGCAGGTCCGGTGGAGCTGAACGCCGCCAGCGCCGGCAAAGCCCTCGACGAGCTGGCCTTCAAGAACCCGGACAGCAAGGACCTGGTCGTCGACACCGACGCGCTGTTCGCTTCGAAGGCCCCGGGTGCCTACCCGCTGCTGCTGACGCCGTACTCCATCGTCTGCTCGGCGGGCTACTCCGACGATGCGACCAGCACCACCCTCAAGGACGCGTTCACGAAGATCCTCGGCGACGGCCAGACCGGCCTCGAGGAGATCGGCTACGTGCCGGTGCCGCAGAATTTCAAGGCCAAGCTGCAGGGCAGCATCGACGCGCTCGCCGGCAGCGGCAACGCCTGACGTGACACAACAGGACAGCGCGCGCGGGGCCGCCACGGTTTGCGGCCCCGCACGCGCGGTTGACACACTGACACGACTCTTCGCGTGTCGCACGGACTGTGAGCGGTGGACCGGGAAGTGGCCCCAATGACCAGAGCGGAAGCACAAGAAGGACGCATGACGTCGCTGAGCAACGAGGGTGGCGCGGTCCCGCCGGATTCCGACGGAACGAGCCTCCCCGAGGCATCGCCAGACGGTTCGTCATCGGGCAGCCTGCACTCCGCGGCCCGCCACCGCGTGGCGGACCAGATCTTCCGCACGCTGGCCGTCGGCTCGGGATTCGTCGTCTCGCTCGTCATCGGGCTGATCGCGCTGTTCCTCGTCGCGCAGGCCGTCCCGTCGCTGCTGAAGAACGAGGAGAACTTCTTCACCTACACCGGTGACTGGGTCACCAGCGGCAACCAGCTCGCCTTCGGTATCCCGCAGCTGTTCTATGCGACGGTCGTCGTCTCGGTCATCGCACTCCTCATCGCGATGCCGGTGGCGCTCGGGATCTCGATCTTCCTCACCGAGTACGCGCCCAAGCGTCTCGTCGGGCCCATCACCTACACCGTCGACCTGCTCGCCGCGGTGCCCTCGATCGTCTACGGCCTCTGGGGCATCCTGGTGCTGGGTCCGGCGCTGGTGCCGGTCAACGAGTGGGTCGTCGGACACCTCGGTTTCCTGCCGTTCTTCCAGCAGCCCACCCAGGTCGCGAACATGTCCACCGGCGGCACGCTACTCACCGCGGGCATCGTGCTCGCCGTCATGATCCTGCCGATCATCACCGCGGTCACCCGCGAGGTCTTCATGCAGACCCCGAGGGGGCACCGCGAGGCGGCGCTCGCCCTGGGTGCCACGAAGTTCGAGGTCGTCAAACTCGCGGTCCTGCCGTTCGGCTTCTCCGGCTACATCTCCGGTTCGATGCTCGGCCTCGGCCGCGCGCTCGGCGAGACGATGGCGCTGCTGCTGATCATCTCCACCGCCGGGCCGATGAACTTCAACCTCATGGAGAGCGGTGAGACCTTCGCGACCAAGATCGCGAACAACGCCGCCGAGTTCGACTCGCCGGCCAAGACCGGCGCCTACATCTCCGCAGGCCTGACCCTCTTCGTCCTGACCTTCATCGTCAACGCCGCCGCTCGTGCGGTCGTCGCCGGAAAGAAGTGAGCATGACCCTCACCACCCCGTCGCCCACGGCCGACCCGGTCAAGAAGCCCTCGGGCTTCACCCCGCTGGCGAAGCGCCGACGCGTTACCGATCACGTGGTCCGCATCGCGGTCATCGCCGCACTCCTCGTCGCGCTGGTTCCGCTCGTGTGGCTGGTCGCCACCCTGGTCATCCGCGGCATCGAACCGCTGCTCGACATCGACTGGTGGACGTTGCCGGAACGCAAGGGCGGCGCCGCCAACGCCATCGTCGGCACGTTGATCCAGACCGCGCTGGCCGCCGTCATCTCGATCCCGCTCGGTATCTTCGTCGCGATCTACCTCGTCGAATACGCCGCCAAGAAGTCGGTGCTCGCCCGGGTCACCACCTTCATGGTCGACATTCTCTCCGGCGTCCCGTCGATCGTCGCGGCACTGTTCGTCTACGCGGTCTGGCGCACCACGCTCGGGTTCCCCCGGTCGGGTTTCGTCGTGGCGATCGCGCTGGTGTTGCTCATGGTCCCGCTGGTTGTCCGCGCGACCGAGGAGATGCTCAAGATCGTCCCGCAGGACCTGCGTGAGGCGTCCTATGCGCTGGGCATCCCGAAGTGGAAGACCATCGTGAAGATCGTGCTGCCGACGGCACTCTCCGGCATCGTGACAGGCGTGATGCTGGCCATCGCGCGTGTGATGGGTGAGTCGGCGCCCGTGCTCATCCTGGTCGGTTCGACCCGGGCGATGAACTGGAATCCCTTCGACGGCAATCAGCAGTCGCTGCCGCTGATGATGGTGCAGCAGTACAACAACGGGCCCGGCGCCTTCGACGACGTCTGGGGTGCGGCCCTCTGCCTGGTCATCCTGGTGGCCATCGTCTACTTCGGGGCCAAGGTGGTGTCGAAGATCTTCGCGCCCAAGACCTCCTGAAACATCTCTGTAGAAACGGAACAGTCATGGCAAAGCGCCTCGACATCAAAGACCTGAACATCTACTACGGCGACTTCCACGCGGTGAAGGACGTGACCCTCGAGGTGCCGCCGCGCTGCATCACCGCCTTCATCGGGCCGTCGGGCTGTGGCAAGTCGACGGTGCTGCGCACTCTGAACCGCATGCACGAGGTCACCCCGGGTGCCTACGCCGAGGGCAGCGTCCTGCTCGACGGTGAGGACATCTACGGGCGCAACGTCGATCCGGTCAGCGTGCGCGCCACGATCGGCATGGTGTTCCAGCGGCCCAACCCGTTCCCGACGATGTCGATCAAGGACAACGTCGTCGCCGGCCTGCGGCTGCAGGGCGTGCGCAACCGGGCCGAACTCGACGAGGTCGCCGAACGCAGCCTGCGCGGCGCGAACCTGTGGGACGAGGTCAAGGATCGCCTCGACAAGCCGGGCGGCGGCCTCTCCGGTGGTCAGCAGCAGCGGCTGTGCATCGCGCGGGCGATCGCGGTCTCGCCGGACGTGCTGCTGATGGACGAGCCGTGTTCGGCGCTCGATCCGATCTCGACGCTGGCGATCGAGGACCTGATGGGTGAGCTCAAGAAGGAGTACACGATCGTCATCGTGACCCACAACATGCAGCAGGCCGCCCGCGTGAGCGACCAGACCGCCTTCTTCAACCTGGAGGGCGTCGGTCAGCCCGGGCAGCTCGTAGAGATCAGCGACACCGAGACGATGTTCTCGAATCCCACGAAGAAGGAGACCGAGGACTACATCTCGGGCCGGTTCGGGTAGATCCGCGACAATCGCTCTGACAGGGTCCTTTCCACGACGGGAGGGGCCCTGTCTACGTTCACATGTTGATGAGAAGGATGACGAGCAGAGCGGCGAGCGAGGCGATGACACCGAGGTAGGTGATGATCTGCCGGCGGTGAGCGGCGGCTGCGGCGTCCTCGTCGGTCATCGCATTGAAGTCGGGTTCGATCGGCTGATGCTGGCCCATGCCCGCCACCATAACGGGGACCTGTGTGGCTGCGAAATCGTTTCCGGGCACAAACGGCCCCAGATGTTCACTGACATGAAGAGAGGCCGAGTTCAGTTCGTCGAACTGAATTCTCGGCCTCTCGAGATGTGTGCCCTCGCTCGCCCCGGGGAGGTGAGCGAGGAAGATCACCCGACGTTCTGGAACTGCTCGGGCGTCTTGCCGGTCGCGGTGAACACCACCCGGCGACCGATCAGCACGGCGTGATCGGCGAAGCGTTCGTAGTAACGGCCGAGCAGGGTCACATCGACGGCGGCGGCGACGCCGTGCTGCCATTCGCGGTCCATCAGGACGGTGAACAGGTGGCGGTGGAGGTCGTCCATCGCGTCGTCGTCCTCCTGCAGGCGCAGCGCGGCCTGGGGATCGCGGGTCTCGAGGACCTCGTGAGCGCTCTTCGCGAGGGTCACCGCGAGCCGGCCCATCTCCGCGAAGTAGCCGTTGACCTCCTCGGGGAGGGCTTTCGCGGGATGGCGTCGACGGGCGACCTTGGCGACGTGGAGGGCCAGCGCGCCCATCCGGTCGGCGTCGGCGACGATCTGGAAACCGCTGACGACGCCGCGGAGGTCCCCGGCGACGGGCGCCTGGAGTGCGAGAAGGGCGAAGGACTGCTCCTCGGCGCGGGCCGACAACTGCGTCATCCGCTCGGCGTCGCCGATGACCTCTTCGGCAACGGCGAGGTCGGCTTGCAGCAGTGCCTGGGTGGCTCGCGACATCGCGGTGCCCGCGAGTTCACACATCTCACCCAGGACGTGGGTCAGCGCCTCGAGTTGCTCTTGGTAGGCGGTACGCATGTCCCCAGGATACGTCGGGAATCGGTCCACTCCGCCCACAGCCGATGAACGCAGCGTGAACGCCCGGTGCAGAACCTTCGACGTCGGTTCGTCCGGACCGGCCGGACTAGGTGCAGGTGGTGTCGCCCGCGTTGGTGACGGCGAGGTCGTTGGGCAGGTCACCGGAGTTCTCGGCCGGCGCGAGCTGCTCGACGTTCACCGTGGCGCCGGCGTCGGGCACCGACCCCAGCTCGCCGGTGAAGTCGGACCCGAGGATGAGTTCGACACCCGACTTGACCGTCCGGTCGAGCTGGATCTCGGCGCCGGGGAACATCGCGGCCAGGGTGGCGGCCGCGTTCTGCTGTCCCGGGCCGTACCGCACGACGGTGTCGTCCCGGTTCTCCGAGGCATCGGCAACGCCGCGGACGTCGAAACCGTACGGGGTCAGCTGCTCGGAGACCTCCGCGGCCAGGCCGGTGGTGGAGGTGCCGTTGAGCACGCGGACACCGACGTTGCCGGGGTTCTGGGCGGTGGCATTGACCCGTCCCGGGGTCTCGGTCGAGTTCCGCGAACTCGGGGCCCGGGAGGGTGCCTTCGACGTCGGCTCCTTCTTCTCGGCCTTCTTCTCACCGGGCAGCGGGAGGTCGTCGATGATCGCATTGAAGATCGCGTCGATGTCGTCGGTGCGCGGGATCTCGTTGTTCTGACCGTCCTCGGAGGTACCCGAGGTGGGGATGGTCAGGAAGGAGACGCGGCCGGCCTCGATGCCCTGCATCGACTCGGCGAGCTGGATCAGCGACTGGGTGTCCACACCGTCGACGTAGCTGTACTCGATGAAGGTGTTGACGATGCTGTTGAGCTTGTTCGGGTTGGACAGCACGTTGCCCGACAGCGTCGACCGCAGCAGCGACGACATGAACAGCTGCTGGCGCTTGATGCGGCCGTAGTCACCGTTGCCCTCCGACGCGATGTTGCGGGCACGGACGTAGTTGAGCGCGCGGCGGCCGGTCAGCTTCTGCTTGCCGGGCTTACGGAGGATGTGGCCGATCTCGTAGTCGTAGAGCGGCGCTGTGGAACAGACCTCGACGCCGCCGATCGCGCGGACGACCTTCTCGAAACCGTAGAAGTCCATGCCGATGAAGTGGTTGATGTTGAGACCGCTCATCTGGGTGATCACACGGACAAGGCACTGCGGGCCGCCGTAGAAGTAGACGCTGTTGAGCTTGACCCCGTCCTCGGCGGGTAGCTCGGCGCCGTATTCGCCGGTCTCGTTGTCCCAGGAGTTGCACGCGGGACGATCGACTTGGAGGTCGCGGGGGAAGGACACCGCGACGACGCGCTCGCGGTTGGCCGGCACGTTGACCAGGATGACGGTGTCCGAGCGCGCACCCTCGGCGTCGGCGACGGTACCCGCGCCGACCTTGGAGTTGTTGCCGCCGCGAGTGTCGGTGCCGACGATCAGGTAGGTCTCGTCACCGTGCTGGGCGTCCTTGTTGCGGATGTTCTTGTCTTGGGCGTCGACGGCGGTGACGTTGCGCCAGTTGCCGTTCCACGACTGCAGGTAGTTCCAGACGAAACCGGTTCCGACCAGGGCGGTCACACAGGCGATGGCCACCAGGATGCGTCCGGTGGCGGTGGTCTTGCGGACGAGTGATCCGCGTCGGTCGCCGCCGCGGCCCGGGTGACGCCGGGGACCCTGACGGAGTTGCAGCGGACCGGTCAGATCGGGAGTGCGCTCGAGCGGTGCGCGCGGCGGGCTCGAGGCGACCGGCGGCACCATGGCGTCCTGGGCGCGCGACTCCTCGATGGCCCGCTTCGCGGTGGCCTGATCCGACAGGTCGGGTGCGGGAGCGTCGGGTTTGTCGCCGATCGTGGGGATCTTCTGGGTGACGTCGTTGCCGAAGTGATGGATCTCGGTGGGACGATCGTCTGCCGCCGGTTGGCCCTGATCGCTGCGGCCGAGCGGAGGACGCGGGGGCCGGGCCTGGTCGGGTTGCGCCGGGTCGAAGCGGCGCGACCGGCTGCGGGTCGTCGGCGGGATGTTCGTGGGGCGACCGGCCGGGGGTGCCTGGTCGGGGGAATCGGCGCGGAAGCGGCCGCGGCGCGGGGACTCGGTCGGAGGTGTCCGCGGTTCCTCCGCGTTCATCTGCTCCATGAGCTCGCGGACGGTCAGGCGCGTCCGCCCCCGCACGAAGCGATCGCTGGCCCGCGGTTCACGCAGACTGGGGTGTGCACCCGAGTCAGGGTTCTGGGCGCGGGGATCCGCCGGAGGACGGCGATCGTTCGCATCGTCCGGGCGCCCGGCACGACGGCCACGACGAGACCTGTTGGCCTCGTCGCCCGTCTCCGGTTCGTCCGGTCCCGATGTCCAACGACTCAATGCACGTTCCTCATGCCCCGAGGTCTACAAAGCGCCAACCGCGCGTCGGGGCTGGTCGACGCGGTGCGCAAGCACGTAGGGACCCGGCGGGCCGGGACCTTCGCGCCATACTACTGATCGCACCTGAGAAGCGGCCTCAGCCGGAGGTGCGTTGTGACGGTTTTCGCAGAATGTGTCAGCCGCCGGAGTGCATGATCTCCGCGCCGGCGGGCACGACGTCCTCGTCGGGATCGTCGAGCCAGCCGTCGGGCAGTGCGACCTTCGCCGGCGAACCCTGGCGACCGCGCGGACCGTGGCCGTCGCTGGGGAACGGCGCGTCGGCGGGCAGTTCGGACAGCAGTTCGCGGAGCTCGTCGACGCTTCCGACGAGTGCCATCCGCCGCCGGATCTCCGAGCCGGCCGGGAATCCCCGCAGGTACCACGCCACATGCTTGCGGATCTCGCGGCAGCCCTTCATCTCGCCGTGGTGGTCGACGAGGAGCTGACAGTGCCGGACCATGATCTCGGCGACCTCGCCCAGGTTGGGGGGAGTGGGGGCGTCGAAACCGTTGAGCTCGGCGGCGAGTTCGGCGAACAGCCACGGACGTCCGAGGCAGCCGCGGCCGACGACGACGCCGTCGCAGCCGGTCCGATTCATCATCGCCACGGCGTCGGCCGGTTCGAAGATGTCGCCGTTGCCCAGGACCGGTACCGAGGTGACGTGCTCCTTCAGGCGGGCGATCTCATCCCAGTCGGCCTCGCCGGAGTACCGCTGCGACGCGGTCCGGGCGTGCAGGGCGACCGCGGCGGCGCCTTCCTCGGCGGCGATGCGGCCGGCGTCGAGGTGCGTGCGGTGGTCGTCGTCGATGCCGATACGGAACTTGACGGTGACCGGGATGTCGGTGCCCTCCGTCGCCCGGACGGCGGCCGCGACGATCTTACGGAACAGGGTCCGCTTGTAGGGGATGGCCGAGCCACCGCCCTTACGCGTCACCTTGGGTACCGGGCAGCCGAAGTTCATGTCGATGTGGTCGGCGAGGTTCTCGTCGACGATCATCTTCGCGGCCTGGTACGTGTACTCCGGATCGACGGTGTAGAGCTGCATCGACCGCGGGTTCTCGTCGGGCCCGAAAGTGGTCATGTGCATCGTGACCGGGTGGCGTTCGACGAGTGCGCGGGCGGTCACCATCTCGCAGACGTACAGGCCCGAGACGGTGCCGGTGCGGGCGAGCTCGAGCTCGCGGCAGAGGGTCCGGAACGCGACATTGGTGACGCCGGCCATCGGGGCGAGCACGACGGGGCTCGCCAGCTCGATGGAACCGATGCGCAACTGGGCAGACGCCCCGGAACGGAGTTCCGCAGGCGACCCGGAACGGAGTTCCGCAGGCGACCCGGAACGGAGTTCCGCAGACGACGCAGAACCGGCGCCTTCGGAGGTCGAAGGCGCCGGGCTGGTGGAGAGGGTGGTGCTCAGGATGCCTGCTGCTCCCGCTTCTTGGCCTCGCGGGCGAGCGAACGATCGCGCATCTCCTCGAAGCGGATGGTGTCCTTCTCGAGCTGCTCGAGGAAGGCGGCCAGCTCCTCGCGGACCTTCTCGCCCTCGGCGGAGAAGTCGTCGCGCTCGAAGACGTTCCACTTGCGCAGAACCGGCATGACGACCTCTTCGAGGTGCTGGCGGAGGTCGTAGATGCCGTGCTTGGCCATCAGCACGCCGTGGCGACGGAAGTTGGGCATACCGGCGCCGGGCATCTGGAAGTTGGTCACGATGTCGGTGACCGCGCGCAGCGTCTGGTCGGGGGCGATGTCGAAGCCCGCGCCGCAGATGTTGCGGTAGAAGATCATGTGCAGGTTCTCGTCGGCCGCGATGCGCTGCAGCATCTTGTCGGCGATCGGGTCGTTGCAGGCCTTGCCGGTGTTGCGGTGGCTGACGCGGGTCGCGAGCTCCTGGAAGGTCACGTACGCGACCGAGTGCAGGAGGCCCAGCTCGTCGGCGTGCTCCTCGAGTTCGTTGACGCGACCGGCGGCCGCGAGCATCGGGTCGTAGCCGTTGGTCATGTGGATCATCCGGGCCTCTTCGAGGGCGACCGGATCGACACCGCGGGTGACGACGAGGTAGTCGCGCATGACGATGCCGTGGCGGTTCTCCTCGGCGGTCCAGCGACCGACCCAGTGGCCCCAGGCGGAGTCCATCGAGAAGTTGTCGGCGATGACCCGGTGGTACGAGGGCAGGTTGTCCTCGGTCAGCAGGTTGGTGATCATCGCGGCCTTGGCGACCTCGTCGAGCTGCGACTGCTCGGGGTCGTAGTCGACGCCGCCGAGGGCGGCGAAGTTGCGGCCCTCGTCCCACGGGACGTAGTCGTGCGGGTTCCAGTCCTTGGCGATCTTCAGGTGACGGTTGACGTTGTCCTCGGCAACCGGGGCGAGCTCCTTGAGAAGCTCGAGTTGCGTCAGCTCGCGTGCCATATAGGTGTCCTCCGAAACGGTGTCCGCGTATGTCGTCGTACGTGTGTCGTCTTTGTCAGCCTCGCGGCGGTGCCACGAGTGTGATCGCGACGTCGTCGTGGGCGGGTCGCGCCCACCCGGGCGGACCTTGGGTGGTCTCGGACACGCGGCGCGCAGCCCTACCCCCACTGGTCAAAGCTCTAGCCTACGGCACTCGGGACCGCGTCCCAAGTCCGTCGGGAATGCTGTCGTGTCCTGACGGTGCCGACGTTACTGCCCTGCCCGGTGGTGTCGGTCACGGTCGTACTGATCGGCGGCCCGGCCGCCCTTTCCCAGGTGAAACGGGCCTTCGCCGTGGTCAGTCCTTGCCGCGGGGCCGGGCGAAGAAGGCGCCGGTGGTCGTCATCCACTTCTCGGCCGCCTCGTCGAGGTTGCCGAATTCGCGGGCCTTCTCACACCACGTCATCGCCGCCCGGCCGAACTCCATCGGGTTGTAGACGTCCTCTTCCTTGCTCCACAGACCGTCGCCCGCGTAGGTGAGGATGGTGATGTTCGTGGCGGTGATCAGGCTCTGGTCGCCGGGGTCGCGCATCGGGTTGTCGACCTCGCAGATCACTCGGCTCGTCGGGGCGTCGACGACGTGCCACAGCGAGGGGAACGACGTCATGTGGCTGCCGGGGAAGGCCGTCATGGTGCGCCAGGCCCAGGCCCGGATCTCCTCGCGGCCGCGCATCGTCCCCAGCGCGTGCTCGACGAAGTCGGCGTCCTCGGTGAACAGGTCGGCGTAGCGGTCCCAGTCGCCACTGACCGCGACCTCGGCGACCGTGCGCTGGAAGCCGGCGAACGCCTCGTTCAGTTCGTCGACGCTGAACGTCCCGGTGGTGTCGGTGACTTTCTCGGTGGATTTCATCGACGCCGATCCTAGGGTTGCGACGGTGTCCTCCGGCCCCGTTTCGCGACACTCGGTAGCATTCGGTGCCAACGCATCCGCCCGAAGGCTCGGGTGCAAGGGGTATCGGTGAGGACGTCATGTACCAGGTAGGGGACCTGATCGCGGGGTACCGCGTCCTTGACGTGCTCGGACGGGGCGGTATGGGCGACGTCTACAAGGCGGCCCACCCCCGGCTCCCGCGGTCGGACGCGCTCAAGGTCCTGCGGTCGGGGCACGCCACCGACCCGGTGTTCCGTGCCCGGTTCGAGCGCGAGGCCGACATCGTTGCGCCACTGCACCATCCCAACGTCGTCACCGTCTACGACCGCGGCGTCTTCGACGGGCAGCTCTGGATCGCGATGGAGTATGTGCCCGGCATCGACGTCGCGCGAATGCTCGCGGCGGACTCGCCCCTCGACCCTCGGCTGGCGTGCACGATCGTCACCGGCGTGGCGGCCGGGCTCGACGCCGCCCACCGTCGCGGGATCATGCACCGCGACATCAAACCGGCCAACATCCTCGTCACCCCCGGGGCCGGAGGCGGTGCCGGCAACACCGGGTCCCTGCCGCCGGAGGCGGTGAAGGTCACCGACTTCGGTATCGCGCAGGTGCTCGACGAGGTCACGAACCTGACCGGCACCGGCATCACGATCGGGACGATGCACTACGCGTCACCCGAGCAGATCGAGGGCCGTCGCGTCGACGCCCGCAGCGACATCTACTCCCTCGGCGCGACCGCCTACGAACTGCTGACCGGCGCACCGCCTTTCGACTCCCCGTCGTTGCACGGCCTGATGACCGCGCACATGTACCACGAGCCGCCCGCGGCGAGCAGTCGAAACGGTGCGCTGCCGACTGCGGTCGACGCGGTGCTCGCACGGGCGATGGCCAAGAATCCCGACAATCGGTACCCGACCGCCGGCGAGTTCGCCGATGCCCTACGCGATTCCTTCGACACCCGCCAGACCCTCGTCGGGCCGGGGCCGCAACCGAATCCCGCCGGCCGGCAGCCTCCTTCGGGGCCCGCTTCCGCGATGCAGGCCACGGGACACCCGACATCGTATGCGGCGCATGATCAACCGACCGATCCGACGACCCGGGCGCGCCTGGGACTCCCGCCGATGGTCTCGGCGGAAACGCTGCACGGGTGGTCGCCCGCGCCGGCCGCGGAACCCGCCCGGCCCGCACGCCGGGGTCTCGCCACGATGGTCGCGATCGGGGTGGCGCTGGTGCTGATCGCCGGAATCCTCGGTGCCGGAGCCGCATTCGTGACCACGTCGGCCGGCAATCTGGAAACCCCCAATCCGCCCGATGCCGAGGTGACGACCACGACCGTCGAACTGTCCTGGGGTCATGTCGACGATGCGACGAGCTACGTCGTCACCCAGAACGACGAGGTGATCTACTCCGGGCCCGACACGAACTTCACCGCACCCCGCCCCATACCGGGGACCTACACCTATCAGGTCGCCGCGCAGGACGAGGACGGGAGGACCTCCGAGTTCTCCCGCAACTCCGAGGCCGTCGACGTGTTCATGACGTGGGGCGAACTGCAACCCATCGCCGACCTCTACCACGACCTGGTGCCGGCATCGCCGTTGAGCACCAACGGTTTCGACGGTATGCGGTGCTGGGGCGAGGACGGCGACCTCGCGTTCAAGTCCTCCAAGCACACGGTTTGGTGCACCCGCTACCTCGACGACGAGGCCAACGACGCCGACTACCAGGTGATCGTCGACGTGTACGACACCCCCGAGGAGGCGCGGGCCGCGGCGGACGTGACCGCGTACAACCTGCGCGGCACCGGTTACACGACGGCCCAGGGCCACACCGGGACGCTCTATCTCTCGGACAAGCAGCGCGATCAAGGGCAGGCCATCCTCGCCCACGACACCGGCGACCGTGCGAGAACCGTTGTCTGGGTTGTGGTTCCCGGCAAACCGGCCGCCGCCGCGGCCGATCTGCTGAAGAGGCTGCCGATCTGATGGCGCAACCGGTCACCACCCAACCCGCGGGCCCACCCACGACCCCGCCGCGCACGTCCACCCTCCGGCCGTGGACCATCGCGGTGATCGTGATGGCCGTGCTGCTGTTAACGGTCGGCTCGTTCTTCGCCGTTCGCGCGTTCACCAGCGTCGACGTGCCGGACACTCCCAACGGTCTGACACTCGACGCCGGGACGGGACGCCTCGTCGCGACGTGGGAACCGGTCCCGGGCGCGACGGGTTATCAGCTCGTCCGCGACGACGGATTCGTCGTGTACCGCGGTACCGACACCGAGGTCGTCGACGCCGCGGTGCCCGCAGGCGAGCACACCTACCGGGTGGCCGCACTGGACGGCGATGCCGTCTCGCCGCCGAGCCCGCCGCAGTCCGTGCGCACCGGCGCGAGCTGGGGTGTCTACGCGCCGCTCGTCGCGCAGTTCCCCGAACTGCTCCCGCAGACGCCGGACACCGCCGCGAAGTGGAACAACGCCGAGTGCGTCCGCCGATACGCCGGCGGCCGCGACGAGGTCGGACCGTCGGAGACCGGAAACGACAAGGTACGCACCGTGTTCGTGGTGCGTTGTGCCGCCGGGGCCGTCGACCGCCCGTTCGGCGTGTTCTGGTTCGCCTCCAAGGACGCGCTCAACGCCGAGTACTCGCGCTCGTCGGCGACGTCGCGTCCGGTGCGGTGGAAGCACGGCACCGGCCTGATCGACGAGAACGGCCGCGGCGTCTTCAAGATCACCGACGACCCGGCGCGAGAACTCGCGATGATCGTGGTGCTGCAGACCCCCGCCCAGAACGTCCTCGAGATGGTCGATTCGATGCCGATCTGAGTCCTGGCCAGGGGACCGGTGACAACCTGGACGAGCGACCGAGACGAACACACATCCCGAGTCTCCCGCGTGCGGCATGATGGCGTGGGGGCTCGAGGGGCCGGGAAAGAAAGGCTGGTGTCATGCAGCGGTTGAGTGGTTTGGATGCGTCGTTCCTCTACCTGGAGACCCGCAGCCAGCTGATGCACGTCATCGGTCTCGTGGAGATCGATCCGAGCACCATGCCGGGCGGGTACGACTTCGCCAAACTGCGCGCGGAGATGCAGCGTCGCGTCGCCGCGATCCCGGCCTTCCGTCGCAAGCTCGACAACTCCGTCTTCAACATCGACCACCCGGTGTGGATCGAGGACGAGGACTTCGACATCGAGCGCCACGTCCACCGGGTTGCCGTGCCCGCGCCGGGCGGTGCCGGTGAGGTCGCCGAACTGTGCGGACACCTCGCCGGTCAGACTCTCGACCGGGGCAAGCCGCTGTGGGAACTGTGGATCATCGAGGGCCTGTCCAACGGTCGCATCTGCGCGATGCTGCGGATGCACCACGCAAGCACCGACGGTGTCACCAGCGCCGAGATGCTCGCCAAGATGTGCTCGCTCACACCGGAACCGCCCGAACTCGACGCGGAGAAGGTCCGCGAGACGGCCGGCCCGCCGTCGCGTGCCACCATCGCCGCGACGGGTGCGATCAACTACTTCGTCCAGCGCCCGCTGGCGATGGCCAAACTGCTGCCGCGAACGGTCAGCGTCCCCGTCGGCTGGCTTCGCCGCGCGCAACAGCAATCGGCCATGCCCGCGCCCTTCATGGCGCCGCGGACCCGGTTCAACTCGGCGATCACGCCCCATCGCAGCATCGCCCTGAGTCAGCTCTCCCTCGACGACGTCAAGCGAGTGAAGAATCACTTCGGGGTGAAGATCAACGACGTCGTACTCGCGCTGGTCGGCGGCGCGATGCGCACCTACCTCATCGACCACGACGAGTTGCCGGAGAAGCCGCTCGTCGGGATGGTGCCGGTATCGGTGCACGGTGCCGACGAATCCGACCTGGTGGTCGAGGGGACCAACAAGGTGACCGGCATGTTCACCCTGCTCTCCACCGACGTCGACGACCCGGTGATCCGCCTCGAGAAGCAGGCGGAGTTCAGCCGGAAGTCGAAGGAACACCACGCCGAGATCGACGCCAACATCCTGCGTTCCTGGGCCCAGTTCGCGCCGGGGACAACACTGTCCACGGTGATGAAGGTGTACGGCGACCGGAAACTGGCGTCGGCGCATCCGCCGATCTTCAACGTCCTCGTGTCGAACGTCGCCGGCCCCGACTTCCCGATGTACTTCCTGGGTTGCCGGGTCACCGCGGTCTACCCGCTCGGCCCGATCTTCCACGGCCTCGGCCTGAACATCACGGTGTTCTCCGCCGACGGGAACCTCAACATCGGCATTCTGGCGTGCACCGATCAGACCCCCGACCCGTGGGAGATCGCCAACGCCTTCGACGATCAGCTCAAGCAGCTGCTCGCCGCCTGCGACTGAGCGTCAGTCCCGTCCGCCCGCGAGCTGGTCGAGCCACACCCGTGCCGACGCGTCGGACGGCGAGCGCCAGTCGCCGCGGGGCGACAGCGAACCGCCCGAACCGATCTTGGGGCCGTTGGGCATCGCGGTGCGCTTGAACTGGTTGCCCATGAAGCGCTTCAGGAAGATGCCGAGCCAGTGCTCGATGGTCGCGGTGTCGTATTCGTTGCGCTTGTCGTCGGCGAGCAGCTCCGACCACGGTCCGCGGGAGCGGTCACCCCAGGCCTGGCGGGCGAGATAGGCGACCTTCGTCGGCCGGTACCCGAAGCGGGTGACGTAGTAGAGGAAGAAGTCGTGGAGCTCGTACGGTCCGACGGTGTCCTCGGTGGACTGGATCTTGCCGTCCTCGCCGGCCGGGACGAGCTCGGGTGAGATGACGTCGTCGAGGATCTCGGCGAGCACCTCGGTGGTCTCCGCCGAGTGGTGGCTGTTGCTGACGATCCACCGGATCAGGTGCTGGATCAGGGTTTTCGGCACCGAGCCGTTGACGTTGTAGTGAGACATCTGGTCGCCGACGCCGTAGGTGCACCAGCCGAGCGCGAGTTCGGACAGGTCGCCGGTACCGAGCACGATCGCGCCGTGGTGATTCGCCAACCGGAACAGGTGCGACGTGCGCTCGCCCGCCTGCACGTTCTCGAACGTGACGTCGTAGACCTTCTCGCCACGCGAGTAGGGGTGGTCGAGGTCGGCGAGCATCTGCTCGCACGACGGCCGGATGTCGATCTCCTTGCCGCTCACGCCGAGTGAGTTCATCAGCACGTGCGAGCGGCGCAGCGTCGCACCACCGGTGGCGAAGCCGGGCATTGTGTAACCCAGGATGTTGGTGCGGGGCAGGCCGAGTCGGTCGAAGGTGTCGACCGCGACGAGCAGGGCGAGGGTCGAGTCGAGGCCGCCGGAGACGCCGATGACGATCTTGTCTATGCCGGTCGAACGCAGGCGCTGGGCGAGTCCCTGCACCTGGATGTGGCGGACCTCGGCACACCGTTCGTCGAGATCGGCGGAATCGGCCGGCACGTAGGGGAACCGCGGCACGACGCGGCGCAGCACATCGTCGTCTCCGCTCAGCTCGCCGAACGAGAAGCCGATGCGGCGCAGCGACTTCAGCCGATCGGAGTAGTCGCCGGCCTGATCGCGCAGGCTGATCATCCGCATCCGTTCCTGCCGGATCCGGTCGAGGTCGATGTCGGCGGAGATCATCTGATCGGTGGTCGCGAACTGTTCGCTACGTGCGAGGAGAGAACCGTTCTCGGTGATGAGGGCGTCACCGTCCCAGGCGAGATCGGTGGTCGACTCGCCGTAACCCGCCGCGACGTAGACGTGTGCGGAGATGGTGCGCGCGGAATGGCCGGTACACAGATTCTTCCGGTAGGACTCCTTGCCGACGGTGACCGGGCTGCCGGACAGATTGGCCAGCACGGTCGCGCCGCCGAGTGCGGCCCAGGTGCTCGGCGGGATCGCCACCCAGCCGTCCTCGCAGATCTCCACGTGCAGGGCGAAACCCGGCAGATCGGCGGCCTCGAAGATGAGATCGGCCCCGAACGGGACCTCCTCGCCGTCGACGGTCACGGTGTCGGGCACCGCGTCGCGGGCCGCGGAGAAGAACCGCTGCTCGTAGAACTCGCGGTAGTTCGGCAGATACGACTTCGGGACGACGCCCAACACCGCCCCGTCACGGATCACGGCCGCGCAGTTGAACAGTCCGTCGCCGACGACCATCGGCAGACCCACGACGACCAGTGGCTTCAATCCCCGGCTCGCTGCGACGATCTCGGTCAGGGCGACACGGCAGCCGTCGATCAGCGCGTCCTGGTGGAACAAGTCGTCGATGCTGTAACCGCACAGCCCGAGTTCGGGGAAGACCACGAGCGCGGCGCCGTCGTCGGCGGCCTGCCGCATCAGCTCGATGGTGCGTGCGGCATTCGCGGCGGGTTCGGCGATCGTGAGGACGGGCACCGCACCCGCGACCCGAACGAAGCCGTTTGCGTAGACAGACACGACGACAACATTAAACGGCGCGGTGTCCGGCGAGCGCGCTGTCTGTCGTCAGGCCCGCCACCAGGTGTCGTCGAGTTCGACCGGCGTCGTGCGCTTGTGACGATTACGGTGCCAGGCGGCCTCGATCTTCTCCGCCGCCTCGGTCGGTACCTCGCGGCCCTCGAGGTAGTCGTCGATGTGCTCGTACGTCAGGCCCAGCTCGTCCTCGTCGGTCTGCCCCGCCTTCTCGTCGAGCAGGTCGGCGGTCGGGACCTTCTCCCACAGTTGCTGCGGCGCACCGAGGTGGCGCAGCAGCGACCGACCCTGGCGCTTGTTCAGACCCGACAGCGGCAGGATGTCCGCGGCGCCGTCGCCGTACTTGGTGAAGAAGCCGGTGACGTTCTCGGCGGCGTGATCGGCGCCGATGACCAGCAGCCCGCGGTCGCCGGCGACGGCGTACTGCGCGACCATGCGGTGGCGGGCCTTCGCGTTTCCCTTGGTGAAGTCGGTGAGTGCGGCGCCAGTCGCCTCGGAGATCTCGTCGTTGAGCGCGTCGACGCCGGGCGCGACGTTCACGGTGAAGACCTCGTCGGCCGCGACGAACTCGGCGGCGGCCGCGGCGTCGTCCTCGTCGTGCTGCACCCGGTAGGGCAGGCGCATGCCGACGAACACCGCGTCCCCGCCGTCGGCCCGGACCCGCTCCACCGCGATCTGGGCGAGGCGCCCGGCGAGGGTCGAGTCGACGCCGCCGGAGAGGCCGAGCACGTAGCCCGCGGCCCCGATCGTGCTCAGGTAGTCGGCGAGGAAGTGCACCCGGCGCTCGACCTCCTCGGCGGGGTCGATCGAGGGTTTGACCCCCAGGGCGTCGATGATGGTCCGCTGGGTCTCACGCATTCGCGCTCCAATGTTCGCTCGAGGTCTCCGTCGAGCAGCCGAGGTCATTCCTCGCGGGGTATCCGGACGCCGACGAGGTGCGCGTCGGGGTCCGGGGTCATACCGAGGCGATCCCAGGGCTGCGACACGGTGAGTACCGCATAAGCCGATGTCGGAAACCGATCGATGAAACCGGAGGGATCGAGAGTCAGCGCGGTCTGCGGCATCCCGGGTTCGTGACCGACGACGAGCAGCGTGGACGCGTCGGCCGGCGCGTGGATGCGGATGGCTTCCAGCACGTCGTCGGCGTCACCGCCGTAGATGTCGTCGACATAGGTGACCGGGGCCCGGACACCGGTCCGTTCGAGAGTTTGTCGGGTCCGGATCGACGTGGAGCACAGCACCGCGTCGACGCGGAGGCCCTCGTCGGACATCCATCGACCCGCGAGGGCGGCCTGACGGTCACCGCGTTCGGCCAGTGGACGGTCGTGGTCGCGGGTCGCCGGGGGATAGCCCGACTTCCCGTGACGCATCAGGATCAGCGTGCGCGTGCCGCTCATGCGGTCCCGGTGCGCCGGGACTCGATCGGATAGGCGTCGGGGTCGGCGGCGATGGTGCGCAGCAGGCGGACGGTCGCGCGCCAGGCCGCGGCCTCCTGGCGGAGGAAGGCGGCGTGCTCGTGCTCGTCGCAGGCCTCGGCCTCGTCGGCCAGCGCATCGAACTCGAGATGTTCGTCGACGGCACACCCGATGAGTTCGTCCAGGGTCGTGCAATCGGCGCAGGCCCGCTCGATCGCGGCTGCGTCGAGGGTCGCCAGGCGTTCCAGATCCGACCGATACCGCATGGTTGTCGAATGTACGCCGTCGGCGCCGGCTGCCGATGTTGCGACACCGGATGCGACGGCTCCGACCGGTGCCCGATTCGGGCGAGGGGTACGCGTCGCCTTTACCCTTGTGGACGTGCACACCTGGGTACCCGCGCTCCTGGCGGTGCTGGCGGCGTTGTTGATCGCGGCCGGCACCGTACTGCGGCAGCGTGCGTCGCGGGTCAACGGGGCGATCACTGCCGGATGGTGGGTGGGTGCCGTCATCGCGCTCTGCGGCTTCGGCCTGCAGGCGTCGGCGCTGGGCCTCGGTTCGATCCTGCTGGTGCAGCCGCTCGTCGTGCTGGCGGTGCTGTTCGCGCTGCCGCTGGAGGCCTGGGCCGATCACCGGCATCCCGCGCGTATCGAATGGGCCTGGGGTGGGGTACTGGTCGCGTGCGTCGCGACCTTCCTGCTCGTCTCCCGACCGGAGCCGTCACTCCGACGACCGGATGCGCTGCTGCTGTGGGGCACGGTCGGAGCCGTCATCGGGATCGTCGTCGGCCTGGTGTTGCTGGCACGGCGCTCCAGCCCGCACTACAAGGCGCTGTTCTACGGACTCGTCGCGGGCACGCTCTTCGGGGTCTCGGCGCTGCTGATCAAAGCGGTGATCTTCCAGGTCACGCACGAGTTCTGGCGCACCTTCCTCCAGCCGGAGATCTACCTGTTCGTGCTTGTCGTGGTGTGCGCGGTGATCGCCCAGCAGCTGGGCTTCGGTGCCGGCGACCTGCAGACGTCGTTCCCGTCGATGACGGTCGCCGAACCGGCGGTCGCCATGGTGCTCGGCGTGCTGCTGCTCGGGGAAAACCTCAAGGTCTCGGTGCCCACCGCGATGTTCCTCGGCATCGTGCTCGCGATCATGATCCGCGCGGTGTGCGAGCTGGCGAAGCTGTCGGCCGTCCGGGGATATGAACAGGCGGTTGCCGCAGAAGCAGCGATGCCGCCGACCGCGGGGCGGTCGGCGGCATGATCGAGCCGTGAGCAGGGGGTTCTGAGCTCGCCTGCTCGGGTCAGCCCTCGACCAGTTCCGCGATGCCCTCGGCCCATTCCTCGGCCTGCTTGGCGGGCTTGATCGACGACGAGTTGTCGTGGCGGGCGTGCTCGCCGACCTGGACCGCGCCACGCTTCGTCAGCATCTCGGCGACGATCTCGCCGCCACGGTTGAAGGTGTCGTAGATCGAGTCGCCGAGCCCGAACACGGCGAAGCGCAGTCCGCTCAGGTCGGGGTTGACGCTCTCGAGCTCGTCGGCGAACGGCTCGGCACCGGTGGGCAGCTCGCCCTCGCCGTAGGTCGAGCAGACGATCACCAGGAAGTCAGCGGGGTCGAGGTCCTCGACCGCGTACTCACTCATGTCATAGATCGAGGGATCGTGCTGGTTGAGCGCGTCCGCGATCGCGTCCGCGACGAGCTCACCCGTTCCGGTCTCGGTTCCGTAGAGGATGACGACCGACATATGCAGAACTCCTCTCGACGTCGGCTTTTACGCCAGAGAGGCTAGCCTAACCCGCTCCCCGGGACTAAATCGCAGGTGGGCGGGGGGTTGGAAGAAATACTTGGATGTCCTACTATGTGGTGACAGAGGACATACCCCGGGCCGATCGTGTCGGGGTGCTCGATCTCGGCCCAGTCGCCGGCGACCAGTCCCCGACATCTCGAATACGCGCCACGACCCGAAGCCCCCAAACCCCCCGAGAAGAATCAAAGGTGATCTGAAGTGTCCGCTCCCGCAGTCCCGTCCATCCCGCACTTCCTGAACGGCAAGCGCGTCACCGCCGAGGGTGGCCGCTTCGCCGACGTCTTCAACCCCAGCACTGGTGCCGTGCAGGCCCAGGTGCCGCTCGCCTCGACCGACGAGGTCGCCGCGGCCGTGGCCACCGCCAAGGAAGCCCAGAAGGAATGGGCCGCCTGGAACCCGCAGCGTCGTGCGCGGGTCCTGATGCGCTTCGTCGACCTGGTCAACAAGAACGCCGACGAACTCGCGACCACCCTGTCGCTCGAGCACGGCAAGACCCACGCCGACGCCCTCGGTGACATCCAGCGCGGCATCGAGGTCATCGAATTCGCCATCGGCATCCCGCATCTCATCAAGGGTGAGTTCACCGAAGGTGCCGGCAGTGGCATCGACGTGCACTCGGTCCGTCAGCCGCTCGGCGTGGTCGCCGGCATCACCCCGTTCAACTTCCCGGCGATGATCCCGCTGTGGAAGGCCGGTCCTGCCCTCGCATGCGGCAACGCCTTCATCCTCAAGCCCAGCGAGCGCGACCCGTCGGTTCCCGTCCGCCTGGCTGAATTGTTCACCGAGGCAGGGCTTCCCGACGGTGTGTTCCAGGTCGTCCACGGCGACAAGGAGTCCGTCGACGCGCTGCTGACCCACCCGGATGTGAAGGCTCTCGGCTTCGTCGGCAGCTCGGACATCGCGCAGTACATCTACTCGACCGCAGCCGCACACGGTAAGCGTTCGCAGTGCTTCGGTGGCGCCAAGAACCACATGATCATCATGCCCGACGCCAACCTCGACCAGGTCGTCGATGCTCTGATCGGTGCCGGTTACGGCAGTGCCGGCGAGCGCTGCATGGCCATCTCGGTCGCGGTTCCGGTCGGTGAGGAGACCGCAGATCGTCTGCGCGCCAAGCTGATCGATCGCGTCAACGCACTGCGCGTCGGCCACAGCCTCGACCCCAAGGCCGACTACGGCCCGCTGGTCACCGCTGCGGCCCTCGAGCGTGTCCGCGGCTACATCACCAAGGGCGTCGAAGAGGGTGCCGAGCTGGTCATCGACGGCCGCGAGCGCACCAGCGACGAGCAGACCTTCGGCGACGAGGACATCTCGAAGGGCTTCTTCATCGGACCCACCCTGTTCGACCATGTCACCAAGGACATGACCTCGTACCAGGAAGAGATCTTCGGTCCGGTGCTGCAGATCGTTCGCGCAGCCGACTACGAGGAAGCCCTCGCGCTGGCCACCGATCACCAGTACGGAAATGGCACCGCCATCTTCACCCAGGACGGCGACGCGGCCCGCGACTTCGCCGCACGCGTCGACGTCGGCATGGTCGGCGTCAACGTGCCGATCCCGGTCCCGGTGGCGTACTACACCTTTGGTGGCTGGAAGCGCTCGGGATTCGGCGACCTCAACCAGCATGGTCCGGCATCGATCCAGTTCTACACCAAGACCAAGACCATCACGACGCGCTGGCCGTCCGGCATCAAAGACGGCGCCGAGTTCGTCATCCCGACGATGGACTGAGTGCGGCCACAGATATGACCACACTTGCCGAGGCCGCAGTCGCGCGGCTCGACGGTGACGAGCGCGTCATCGTCGAGACCGCCGCGGCTTTCGCGGCCAAGAAACTGGCGCCCTACGCGCTGGAATGGGATGCGTCCAACCACTTCCCGGTTGCCGAGCTCCGCGAGGCGGCCGAGCTGGGGATGGGTGCCATCTACTGTTCCGAGGATGCCGGGGGCAGCGGACTCCGCCGTCTCGACGGCGTGCGGATCTTCGAGCAGCTTGCCTACGCCGACCCGGCCGTCGCGTCGTTCCTGTCCATCCACAACATGTGCGCCTGGATGATCGACCACTACGGCACCGACGAGCAGCGCAACAAGTGGGTGCCGCGGCTGGCGACGATGGAGACCATCGCGAGCTACTGCCTGACCGAGCCGGGTGCCGGCTCCGATGCGGCCGCATTGTCGACCCGCGCCGAACGTCAGGGTGACGAGTACGTCCTCACCGGCGTCAAGCAGTTCATCTCCGGTGCCGGGTCGTCGGACCTGTACGTGGTGATGGCCCGCACCGGCGACGCGGGCCCCAAGGGCATCTCCACCTTCCTGGTCGAGAAGGACACTCCGGGACTGAGTTTCGGTGCGCAGGAACACAAGATGGGTTGGCATGCTCAGCCCACCGCGCAGGTCATCCTCGACGAGGTGCGGGTCCCGGCGTCGAACCTGCTCGCCGAGACCGAGGGCATCGGCTTCGGCATCGCGATGAACGGCCTCAACGGTGGCCGGCTCAACATCGCGGCGTCGTCGCTCGGTGGCGCCCAGGCGGCCTTCGACAAGGCGGCCGCTTATGTCTCGAGCCGTCGTGCGTTCGGCAACTCGCTGCTCGACGAGCCGACGATCCGGTTCACGCTCGCCGACATGGCGACCTCGCTGCAGACTTCACGGCTCATGCTGTGGCATGCGGCGAGCGCCCTCGACGACGCTGCTCCGGACAAGGTGGAGCAGTGTGCGATGGCCAAGCGGTTCGTCACCGACAGCTGCTACGACGTCGCCGACAAGGCGCTGCAGCTGCACGGCGGCTACGGATATCTGTCCGAGTACGGAATCGAGAAAATCGTCCGCGACCTCCGTGTACACCGCATCCTGGAAGGGACCAACGAGATCATGCGGGTCGTCCTCGGCCGTTCGATCGCGTCCCGCTACCGGGAGAGCTGACGCGAACTCGCTGCAACGCAATGGTTTTCGCAGGCAAACACTTTAGGGAGCAATGACAATGACGACGATCGCTTTCCTCGGCCTCGGCAACATGGGTGGCCCGATGGCCGCCAACCTGGTCAAGGCCGGCCACACCGTCCGCGGATTCGACCTGTCCCCCGAGGCGATCGAGACCGCCAAGTCCAACGGGATCGAGACGTTCCCCGCGGCCATCGAGGCGGTGTCCGGGTCGGAGGTCGTGATCACCATGCTGCCCAACGGCGGCATCGTGAAGAAGGTCTACGACGAGGTCCTGCCGGCCGCCCAGACCGGTGCGCTCTTCATCGACTCGTCGACCATCTCGGTCGACGATGCGCGGGAGATCCACCGTCGGGCCGTCGATCACGGTTTCGCCCAGGTCGACGCCCCCGTCTCGGGTGGCGTCAAGGGCGCGACCGCGGGCACGCTGGCCTTCATGGTCGGCGGCGAGGACGAGGCCTTCGCCGCGGCGCGGGGAACCCTCGACCCGATGGCAGGCAAGATCATCCACTGCGGTGCGGCGGGCGCCGGCCAGGCGGCGAAGGTGTGCAACAACATGCTCCTCGCCGTCCAGCAGATCGCCGTCGGCGAGGCCTTCGTCCTGGCCCAGAAGCTGGGTCTCGACGAGCAGGCGCTCTACGACGTCGTCACCGGCGCCACCGGCAACTGCTGGGCCATCGAGACCAACTGCCCGGTCCCGGGCCCGGTCCCGACCTCGCCGGCGAACAACGACTTCAAGCCGGGGTTCGCCACCGCACTGATGAACAAGGACCTCGGCCTCGCGATGGACGCCGTCGCCAGCACCGGTTCCCGCGCCCCGCTCGGTTCCCACGCCGCACAGCTGTACCGCGGCTTCGCCGAGCAGCACGGAGACCTCGATTTCAGCGCGATCATCACCTCGCTGCATTAGGTCGCAGTACCTGCCGTACGGCTCCTGAGATCCCGTTGCGTTCTGACGGATGGAACCTAGGTGCAGCGCGCTGCGTCGAACTTTCGTGGTCGATCTCAACGAGCTCATCATCCGACAGGACGGCGTGCTGACAACGTCGCAGGCGCAGGCCGCCGGGTTGAGCCGGTCCGCTGTCAGTCGACGCAGGGCCTCGGGGGAGTGGACCGCGGTCGCTCCTTCTGTC